>JAZNYT010000109.1:0-13409 GCA_045594565.1 Eubacteriales bacterium | reverse complement strand
AATAAACAAGAAGAAAATCGCAGATTTTCTACCTTAAAAGTCTTGTAACTTAACTACACTTTGTTCGCACTATATTTTTTGAATTTGATTTGTATTAAAACTGAAAATACTTTCATTTTCGGTTTTAACCAAAATATCTAGCTTTAGGAGGAAAAATGGTTTATTTATTCTTAGCCAACGGCTTCGAAGAAATAGAAGCCCTCACCCCCGTTGACGTGCTCAGACGTGTGGGAGTTGAGGTCTTGACAGTGAGCGTAAACGGAAATGACAAAAAGGTCAAAGGCGCTCACGGAATAGAAGTAACTGCCGATTTGACTCTTGACGAATACAAAGAGGATTCGGCGGAAATGATTATATTGCCGGGAGGCGGCGAGGGCACGAAGAATCTCGACGAAAGCGAAAGAGTTTCCGAAATCATTATGTCGGCGGCAGAGCGCGGTCTTTACATTGCAGCGATTTGTGCTGCCCCCACTATTCTTGCAAAGAGAGGACTCCTCAACAGTCTTCGCGCTACCTGCTATCCCAGTCTCACCTCCGTGCTTATAGAAAACGGAGTAAAGTACAAAAATGAAAGAGTTGTTTGCGACAAGCGTTTTATTACTTCAATGGGAGCAGGCACAAGCGGTGAATTTGCATTTACCCTTGTTGAAAAGCTCCTTGGGAAGAAAGAAGCAACAGACATAAAAATTACCATGGTATATTAAATTTGGGAGACACTATGCATAACGGTTTTAAGGTGAGAGAGGAAAAACGGGCGCTGAGGAAGAAGTATTCTTCACTTCGCCAGGCAATACGTACAAAAAACGGAGAGGAGCTGTCCTCTGCCATCTGCCGTAACTTTACCTCCTCTATGGCGTATCGTCATTCTGACACAGTTCTATTATATTACTCTATAAACAGTGAGGTTATCACTCAATCTCTCATCGACGAAATACTTGCATCCGATAAGAGACTCGCTCTCCCTGTCTGCCGTGAAAACGGAGAAATGATATTTAAGTACGTGGAAAGCCGTGATGACTTGACAAAGGGTCTTTTCTCTGCCCTTGAGCCAAAGAACGAATGCGAAAATTTCGATGGTGCAAAGCATACCGTATGTGTTATTCCTGCCATAGCATTCGACAAAGCGGGTTATCGTATCGGCTACGGCAAGGGATACTACGACAGATATCTCACCGACCCATCCATTGTAAAAATCGGATTTATATATGACGAGCTTCTGGTAGACAAGCTTCCGCGAGGTCGTTTCGACCTTTCCTGTGACCTTGTAATAACCGAAAAGGGAGTGTTTAACACAGGTGAAAAATAACAATGGCTTTATTACCGCACCTCTCTTTGTGTCGGTGGTTTTCATACTTATCAGCATTTCGGAAAAGCTTCTTGCTTTTATAAGTAAAGCAGCGCCCCATGACATTGTTTTTTCGGTAGCAATCCTTGAGCTTTTTGTATTTGCACTTCCCGCTGCATTTTTTATAAAAATAAAAAAAGAGAATTTTCTTGACTTCTCCAAGCTCTCACCCGTAAAGCTTTCCTATCTCCCCTTTATCGTATCATCCTTTTTGACTTACGTTTTCGGGGCGGTAATCGTGCTTTACATACAGATGAACTTCCTCGGCGCAGGCGCGAGCACAGGCTTCTTATCGGTGACCGAATCAGCCTCTGTTTCCTCGTTCAGCATATTCCTTTACTACGTTTTTATTCCCGCTTTTACAGAGGAGCTTTTCTTCAGAAGCGTTATCATTTCATCTTATTCAAGCTTTAAGGGACCGGTAGCAGTAATAATATCCTCATTTTTCTTTGCTCTCATTCACTTCTCCTTCGGGGAATTGCCCTTCTACTTCTTCTCGGGAGTAGTGCTTGGTACTATTACCTACGTTACAGGCTCTTGTATACCCTCTCTTGTACTGCACCTTATAAACAATGCCGTCATCGTATACGGCGGGGGCGCACTGGGCACGTTTCTCAGCGAATCCTCAAGCTCTGTAATACTTGCTTTCCTTTTGGTTGTCGCCTTTCTTGGCTCGCTTATGTCAATGCTTTCTACAATGGAAGAAATATACGACAAGAGAAGCATAGCCTTTGAAAACGGAAACCTGCCGGGCAAAAGACGCGCCGCACTTGAAGGAATGTCGAAGGCAGGAATTATGGAAAAGAAAAAAGAAAGAGACTTTACCTCTGCAAAAAACGCATTTTTATCGCCTACGTTTTTAGTTGCGATAGTGCTTTTTATACTTATAACTCTTAAGGTTATCTAAATTTTCTTAATGTCAAGGAGGATTAAATGGAAGAAAACAAAAAGAACCCCGAAGAAAAAGACATAAAGATTTATGATACGTCAGATATAATATTTGAAGGCAAAAAGCGGGAAGAGGTTAAAACGCCCACACCCCGCCCTCGTGCAAAGCGTGATATTAAGCCCTCTGCTCCACACGAAGAAAATGAAAAAACCAGAGTGGATATGCCCACCATAACAGAAGAGATCGTTCGACCCACTCCCTCGCTCTATGATGAGCAACCACTTCTTGAAGAGGAAGAGCCTATGACGAAAAGCTATTTTGAAATGCTTGGCAAGGGAATTATATATCTCGTTTTCGTTATTGCCACCTCAATCATTATCGCCTACTACGGAATAACTATAGCAAACGACGTTTTCGCCTTTGTGAAATCCGAGGACGAGGTAACGATAGTGCTTGAAGAAGGCGAGGATATGGGCGACCTTGCAAAGAAGCTTGAAAAGGAGGACGTTATATCCTACCCTCTGGTTTTCAAGATGTATAACTCCTTTAAAAACAGAAACTCCAAAACGCCCCAGGAGCTTGTGGCTGACACCTACGTATTTGAGAAAAACCTCAACTACGACGAGCTTATAGCAAAGTTTGAAAAGTCAGCTCCCGTCCGCGGAATTGTTGATATAACCTTCCCCGAGGGACTGTCGATTGACGAAATGATAGACATCTTCGTAGAAAACGGCATCGGAACGAGAGAAGGCTTCGTGGAAGCTGTCAAGAGCTCTCTTATCTACGATATGGACTATAAATTCCTGAAGGCTTTGCAGGAAAACGAAAAGGAGGGCTTCAAGGACGGCAGAAGGTATGCCCTTGAAGGATATCTCTACCCCGACACCTATCAGTTCTACTCCGACGTATCCCCCATTGATGCGGTATCCAAGCTTCTTCGTACCTTTAACGTGAGATTCGAAGATGAATACTATATAAGATGCGATGAGCTGGGAATGACCGTTGACGAAATAGTGAACGTAGCCTCTATCGTACAGAAGGAAACGAAGTACAGTAGCGAGTACCCGATAGTTTCATCGCTCTATCACAACAGACTGGCAAACCCCGCATACTTCCCGAGACTTCAATGTGACTCAACTTATCTTTACGCGTTCCCCGACAGACGCGAGGGGCTTACCCTTGACGAAATGAAGGCGTCGGAGAGTCCCTACTCCACATATTCACACGACGGACTTCCTCCCTCTGCTATCTGTAATCCCAGCCTTGATGCAATTATTGCCGCTCTCTATCCTAACGCTCAGGATTCAAACGGCACAAAACACACATATTACTATATGTACGCCCGTCCTAACGGATATCACTACTTTGCAAGTACGGATTCGGAGCATCAGGCGAATATAGCAAGGGCAAATGCAGAAAAGAGCGAATGATGGAAATTGTTTTAATTTTACTCTTAATCATTAACACAGTACTCCTCACCGTCCTGCTTTTCAAAAAGAACAAGACCGACACATCGGAGCTTGAAGCACTTCTTCGGAGCGTAAAGGAGGAAGTGAAGGACATAGGAGAACTTCAATCCAAAATAATAAAGACCGAATTCGAAGGCTCGGAAAAGCGTGACCGAGAAATGAAGGAAGCGCTTCTGGACACCATAAAAGCAAACGAAAGACACCTGGTTTCTACCCTCAATCTTTACTCCGAAAAGCTTGGCGAAATAAAGGACACTCTCGAAAAGAGAGTGAAGGCGATGGAGGACTCAAACTCCAAGAAGCTTGAGGAAATGCGACAGGTAGTTGACGAAAAGCTTCAAAAGACTCTCAACGAGAGAATAAGCCAGAGCTTCAAGGAGGTAAGCGACAGACTTGCCGAAGTGTACAAAGGACTTGGCGAAATGCAGACTATTGCCACAAGCGTGGGAGACCTGAAAAAGACTCTTTCCAACGTTAAGGCAAGAGGTATTCTCGGAGAAATACAGCTTGGCGCAATTCTTCAGGATATGCTGACCCCCGACCAGTACGCCATAAACGTCCCAACTGTAGAAGGCTCACGCGACCCCGTTGAGTTTGCCATAAAGCTGCCGGGAAGCAATAATGGCGAATTCGTCTATCTCCCCATTGACTCAAAATTTCCTCTTGATGCATACAACGACCTGAACGATGCCTACGATACAGGGGATCAAGAGGCGATAGCCGCCGCGCGTAACGTTCTTATAACAAGAATCAAGAAGTTTGCCGACGACGTTAAGAAAAAATACGTTTCACCGCCGAGAACTACCGATTTTGCTATTATGTTCCTTCCCACCGAAGGTCTTTACGCCGAGGTGGTAAGGCTTGGTATGATAGAAACGCTTCAGGAGAAGTATAAGATAACCATTGCAGGTCCCACAACCATGGCGGCGCTTCTCAACAGTCTTCAGATGGGCTTCAAGACACTTGCCATACAGAAGCGGTCAAGCGAGGTATGGGATACGCTTGCACACGTTAAAAATGAGTTCGGCAAGTTTGAAGACGTACTTACAAAGGCGCAAAACAAGCTCAACCAAGCAAACCGTGACCTTGAGGAGCTGGTTGGTACAAGAACCAAGCAGATAAACAGAAGGCTTCGCGACGTTGCCACTCTTCCCGAATCGGAGGAAGGCTTCTTCGAGCTCTCCGACGGCTCGGAATCTTAAATAAGTTTTTAAAAAAATAAACATACAACAGCGCGTTCACGGCAAAACGCGCCGAGAAAAATATTGCCGAGAAAAGGATGAAAAAATATGGCTTTTTATTTCAGCGAATGTTCACACACTTTTAACGAATATCTTCTTGTTCCGGGATATTCAAGCTCAGAATGCATACCCTCAAAGGTAAGTCTTAAAACTCCTCTTGTTAAGTTCAAAAAAGGAGAGGAGCCTGCAATCAGTCTCAATATACCTATGACCTCCGCTATTATGCAGGCAGTTTCCGACGACAAGCTTGCGGCTGCTCTTGCAAAGGAAGGCGGTATTTCGTTTATCTACGGCTCACAGACTATCGAGGATCAGGCGGCGATGGTAGCAAGAGTTAAGAACTACAAGGCAGGCTTCGTTGTAAGCGACTCCAACGTTAAGCCTGACGATACGCTGGACACAGTTGTAGCCCTTACCGCAAAAACAGGTCACTCCACAATTGCCGTAACAGACGACGGAACACCTAACGGTAAGCTTCTCGGTATCGTTACAAGCCGTGACTACCGTGTATCCAGAATGGACTTCTCAACTAAGGTTTCGGAGTTTATGACACCTCGCGAGAGCCTCGTCGTTGCAGGACCCGAAACAACTCTTAAAATTGCCAATGACATTATCTGGGATAACAAGCTCAACTCACTTCCCATCGTTGACGAAAACGATAAGCTTCTCTACTTCGTATTCCGTAAGGACTATTCCACACACAAGGAAAACGCTCTTGAGCTTATCGACAAAAACAAGCGTTACATGGTAGGCGCAGGTATCAATACCCGTGACTACGAAACAAGAGTTCCCGCACTTATTGAGGCGGGTGCCGACGTTCTTTGTATCGACTCCTCAGAAGGATTTTCCGAGTGGCAGTCAAGAACCATTGCATACATCCGCGAAAAGTACGGTGACACAGTAAAGGTTGGTGCCGGTAACGTTGTTGACCGCGAGGGCTTTATGTTCCTTGCAGAAGCAGGCGCAGACTTTATCAAAATCGGTATCGGCGGCGGTTCAATCTGTATTACACGTGAACAGAAGGGTATCGGACGCGGTCAGGCAACTGCAGTTATCGAGGTTGCGGCGGCACGTGACGAGTACTTTGAAAAGACAGGTGTTTATATTCCCATTTGTTCTGACGGCGGTATCGTTTACGACCATCACATCACTCTTGCTCTTGCGATGGGCGCAGACTTCGTAATGCTTGGCAGATACTTCGCGCGCTTTGACGAAAGCCCCACAAACAAGCTTAACATCAACGGCAACTACGTAAAAGAGTACTGGGGCGAAGGCTCTAACCGTGCAAGAAACTGGCAGAGATACGATATGGGCGGTGACAAGAAGCTTTCCTTTGAGGAGGGCGTTGACTCCTACGTTCCCTATGCAGGCTCACTCAAGGACAACGTTGGTATGACACTGAGTAAGGTTCGCTCCACTATGTGTAACTGCGGTTCACTTTCTATTCCCGATTTCCAGAAGAACGCAAAGCTTACCCTCGTTTCTGCTACAAGTATCGTTGAGGGCGGTGCACACGACGTTATTCTCAAGGAAAGCTCCGCAAAGGTTATTAAGTAATCGAATAATTACTTTATAATAAATAATTTTATATGTTCAAAGAAAGGAAAACATTATGATTTACGGTGTAGCAATACTTGCCGGATGTGCTTTTTTAGGTTCCTTTATCGGTAACATTCTGGGACTTCTTACAGGCATTAACTCCGACATCGGTGGCGTTGGCTTTTCAATGCTGCTCCTTCTTCTGATAACAAACTCAAAGAAGGTAAACAAAATTTTACCCGAAAACTATACAAAGGGTATCGACTTCTGGAAGGAAATGTTTATCCCCGTTATTATTGCGATGTCAGCGTCACAGAACGTTGTAAGCGCTCTTAAAAACGGTTGGGCTGCCATTGTAGCGGGAGTAGCGGTTGTAGTTGTATGCTTACTTCTCGTTCCCTTCTTCAATATGTTCAACAAAAGGGCAAATAAAAAAGAAGAGGAGGATAAAGCATGAAAGCAATAGGTGATATCATACTCGACATTTTCAGCGGACACAACGGATTCCTCATGGCGTTCCTTATTGTGGGTATAATTACGTTTTTTGCAACGTTTTTGTCTAAACTCACAAAGGGCAGAATTCATCCCTCTGCTATTGCCATCTTCCTCGGTCTTATCCTTGCATACATAGGCGGAAGCGTTACAGGCGGCGCAAAGGGACTTGCCGACGTTGCACTCTTCTCGGGCGTCGGTGTTCTCGGATGCGGTGCAATGCGTGACTTCACTATCGTTTCTACCGCTTTCGGCGCTAAATTGTCTGAAATCAAAAAGTGCGGTCTCATCGGTATTATCTCACTTTTCACCGGTGTAATTCTCACCTTCTTCGTAGGTGTTCTTATTGCGGTTGCATTCGGTTACACCGATGCCGTTAGCGCCTCAACTATCGCAGCAGGTACAGTTACATTCGTTGTAGGTCCCGTTACGGGCGAAGCTCTCGGTGCTTCCTCCGAGGTTATAACGATCTCTATTGCGGCAGGCGTTGTAAAGTCGGTTGCCGTAATGCTCCTCACTCCCATATTTGCAAAGAAGATAGGTCTTACCACTCCCGGTGCCGCTATGATTTTCGGCGGTCTTATGGGTACTACAAGCGGTACGTCCGCGGGACTTGCGGCAACCGACCCCAAGCTTGTACCCTACGGTGCTATGACCGCTACCTTCTATACAGGACTCGGCTGTCTGCTTTGTCCGTCGGTGTTGCACTTTATAGTAACACTGTTCTTGTAAAGCTAGATATTTTGGTTAAAAACGAAAATGAAAATATTTTAAGATTTAATACAAATCGAGATTTAATGAGATAGTGCAAACAAAACAAATTTTAGTTATATGATTTTTAATGTAGAAAGACGAGGATTTTTCCTCGTCTTTCTTTCGTTTAATCCAAATTTCATTTTCTTCGCGTGTTGCTCGGACTGCTGTACAAAGTACAGCGACGCCTTCGCACTACACGATTTTACCTCAAAATATCGTCGCTTTAAGAGTAAAAAAATTGGCTTTTAAGTCAAGGAGAGAGGACTTTTATAAAAAGTCCTCTCTCCTTTGACCCCTCATGAAAACTATATTATGATATCATGATATCATAATATCATAATATCAAGAATAAAATTTACTCCAAAACGTACACCCGCAATAAACGTCTCTTTTTCTGTATAACACTGATATTTGTTTTTTTCTTCCACGTATTCTTGAAACAAAGATATTTTATCTGCATCCAGATTACTTTCAAGATTTTCGAGAAGCTCCGATATTCTTCTTTCAAATTTTAATTTTTCTTTGGTTAAAATAGCACAACGCTCCATTTCATATTCATACCATATTTCTTCAATCAAATTTTTCATAACTTCACCTCTAGTCTATTTTTGTAATAATATTATAGTCCAAATGTGAACTAAAATCAATAGTTTTTAGTTCATTTGTGATATTATTTTGTAAAATAAATATTTTGAGGTGTCTTATGAATAAATATCAAAGGCTTCGTGATTTAAGAGAAGATGCGGAAAAGAGTCAACAGGAAATAGCTGAAATAATAGGAACAAGCCAATCTTATTATGCACAGTACGAAAATGGCAAGAGGGCTATAACTTTTGAAAGAGCAATAACTCTTGCGAAATATTACAACGTTTCTCTTGACTACATTGCAGGTCTTAAAAACGAAAAAGGCAAATTATTTTAAAAAAGGAATTATATGAAAAAGAAATTCAAAAAGATTTTACTTTTTATTGTAGCTTTAGGTACGGTTGTTTTTGCCATAAATTTTTATGTAAAAAGCAGTACGGAAAATATGATAATAACGGCAGAGGAAGCACAAAGCCTTGACTGTGATGCGGTGCTTGTCCTCGGATGCCTTGTGCGAGCCGACGGAAGTCCGTCGGGTATGCTTCGCGACAGGCTTGACACGGCGCTCTCTCTTTCAAAAACACCCCTCATTATGTCGGGCGACCATGGAACAAAAGAGTACGACGAGGTCAACGCCATGAGAAGCTACGCCATAAGCCGAGGAGTGCCCTCGGAGCGCATTTTTATGGATCACGCGGGCTTTTGTACCTATGACAGTATTTACCGCGCAAAAGAAATATTCGGAGCTAAAAAAATAATAATAGTAACGCAAGAGTACCATCTTCACCGAGCGTTATACATAGCGAGAGCGATGGGGCTCGATGCGGTGGGAGTTTCCGCAGACCTTCATAGCTACGGCGGGCAAAGCTTCCGCGAGGTAAGGGAAATAGTCGCCCGTAACAAAGACTTCTTTTCTTCTCTTTTCAAGCCAAAGCCTCGATTCCTCGGTGATAAAATCGACCTGTCGGGCGACGGAAATATCACCAAGGGGTAATATATTCCAAAAAAATTTTACTGTTTAATCTTCAATCTATTAGAAATAAAGCACAAGGTTTTGTGCTTTATTTCTGTATATTGGGAATATAGTGCAAAAATTGGGGAAAAATATGACTTTTTTTCATGTAGAAAATATGATATCATTGACGTAGAAACAAATAAAACTCTTAAGGAGGATTTAACAATGGGAAAAGCAACAGATTTCCGCTACAACACAGGTGCCACAAAGGTACCGTGGGCAGCGGTTGGAGAAAACTATAACGTAAAGGACTTGATGGAAATAATCAAGTTTCTTATGCAGGGAGAAGGAAAAGAATACGACGAGGCTATTGAGGCGGTGAAGGCTCAGGTTGAAAAGCTTGACAAGATTTCAACACCTCCCGGAAAGCTCTCTCTTGCATCAAAGGTTGAAGCGGCAGAGGAAGCTTCAAATAAGTATCTTGGTACAGACACAAGTACCTTTGTTACAAACGCTACCGCAGGCTTTGAAATTGCATATAAGTATGCTAACCTCAAGCCCGGTGATGAGGTAATCGTTCCTGCCATCACCTTTATTGCAACAATGGCATATCCTCTTTCTATCGGTGCAAAGCTTGTATTTGCAGACGTAGACCCTGTGACCATCAATATGGACCCCCGTGACGTAGAGAGAAAGATAACTCCCAAGACAAAGATGATAGTTCCCGTACATATCGGCGGTTACCCTGTAGACCTGGACCCCATTATGGAGATTGCAAAGAAGCACGATATTCTCGTTCTTGAGGACGCGGCTCATGCATTCGGAGCTATGTACAAGGGTAAGAAGATAGGTACTATCGGCGACTTTGCCGCATTCAGCTTCCATGAGGTTAAGAATATTACCTCCTTCGGCGAGGGCGGTATTGCTACAACCAACGTACCCGGCTTCAAGGATCACATGAAGAGAGCAAGATTCGTTGGTATGGACTTCTCTCACAAGATCAAGGACTGGCTCTACGACGTTTCCGCTATCCCCGGAAAGAACGAGCCCTTCGTTGCAGTAAACTACTCCACAACTGAGATTCAGGGTCTTGGACTTTCACTTCAGATAGAGAGAAACGAAGCGATTATTGCCGAAAGACGCGCCGCTGCAGAATATCTCAACAGCCGTCTTGCAGGTAACCCCGCAATCATTCCTCAGGACCTGGGAAACGAGGACATCAAGCCTACCTTCCACCTCTATCTGCTTCAGATTGACCCCAAGCTTGCAGGTGGTGACGTTCAGGTTCTCAAGCGTAAGCTTGAAGAAAAGGGTGTTACAAACATTCCTCACTTCGGTCCTCTTTACCGTTTCAGAGTAGTTGAGCAGATGGGCTACGATGCAGATGAGATTGCAAAGACCTGTCCCGTTTGTGAAGAAGTATTCTATCACCGCTTCACACACCTT
Organism: Eubacteriales bacterium; assembly: GCA_045594565.1. Lineage (GTDB taxonomy): Bacteria > Bacillota > Clostridia > Oscillospirales > SIG627 > RGIG6353. The sequence goes on along the minus strand of JAZNYT010000109.1, from coordinate 2,692 downwards.
CCTCTTTACGGTCTCACAAAAGAACAGCTTGAATATATGGCAGACGCTATTCTTGAGTCTGTAGCAGAAATGCAGGCAGGCAAATAATGAAAAAAATTAAATGGGGCGTTATTGGTTGCGGTGGTATTGCCGACCGCCGCACACTGCCCGGTATGATGCTGGCAAATAATGCAGAGCTTGTTGCCGTAATGGATGCAAATCCCGATGCGGCAGAGCGTGTAAGAGAAAAATACGGCGCAAGGTATGCATTCACAGACTATGCAGAGCTTCTTGCCCTTGACGAGATTGAGGCTGTATATATTGCATCTCCCGTTTTCTGTCATATGGAGCAGGCTCTTGCTGCAGCAAAAGCGAAGAAGCACGTGCTTCTTGAAAAGCCTATGGCTCTTACCACCGAGGATTCCAGGGTGATTGCCGACACCTGTAAAAAAGAGGGTGTTAAGCTCGGCGTAGGACTTATGATGCGCTTTGCATCAAGTCATACCGCTATGAAGGAGCTTATTAAAAACGGCGCTCTCGGTGAAATTGTTTCTGCAAGAGGACAGCTCACCTGCTGGTATCCCGACATTGAAGGCAACTGGCGTCAGGATAAGTCGAAATCCGGTGGCGGCGCTCTTATGGATATGGGCATTCACTGTATTGACCTTATCCAGTATATAACGGGACTTTCTGCCGTTGAGGTTGCAGGCTTTGCCGAAACTCAAACCTTCAGCTACAACGCTGACGACTCCTCGGCAATAATTCTTAAAATGAACAACGGTGCACTTGCAACCATTGACGCTAACTTCAATATTCCCGACGATGCCGCAAAGTGCCGTCTTGAAATCTACGGTACAAAGGGAAGTATTCTTGCAGAGGGTACTATCAGTCAAGTGGAGGGCGGAGAGGTATACTTTATCACCTCTGACGATACTCTTGGCTACAACGCTGCGCAGAACAGGGAAGGCACAGGCTTCACAAAGCTTGAAACCGAGGGTGGTAATATGTATACCAAGGAAATTGAATCCTTCGGTAACGCTATCATCAATGATACTGCACCCGAAATCACAGGCGAAGACGGCATTTTCGTGCAGAGAATTGTCGAAGAAGCTTACGCGTCAAGCGAGACACACACCTTCAAAAAGATTTAAAATAAGCACCCTTTCGGGTGCTTATTTTAGTGAATAATGAATATTGAATAATGAATAATTATGGTTAATTTCCCTTACGGGAAATTTTCGATTAAGTTATTACTATAAATACTAATAAATACTAATAAATACTAATAATCAAAAAGTTTTGCGAAGCAAAAGTTACCATAATTTTCAATTTTCAACTTTCAATTTTATTGTGGCTTAACTACACTTTGTTTGCACTTAATTTTATTGAACTTGATTTGTGTTAAAGCCTAAAATTTTTCATTTTCGGTTTTAACTAAAATATCCGGCTTCAATTCTCAATATACTTGACTGCTGCGAGAGCCGCCACCGCTCCGTCTGCACACGCCGTGGAAATCTGACGGATATCCTTGGTACGACAGTCACCTGCAACGAATATGCCGGCAGTTTTTGTTGTGCACCTTTCGTCGGAGAGCGCATATCCTCTCTCATCGAGGGTGAGTATTTTTTCGAACGCCTTAACGGTGGGAACGAGTCCTATGGCAACGAACATTCCGTCGAAAGTCATTGCCTTTTCGCCGTTTTCGCCCTTGATAACGATACCCTCAAAGGAAGTGTCCCCAAGCACCTTTTCAACGGTATGAGAAAGAATAATCTTGATATTATCCTTCTTTTCTACAAGCTCCACAAGTCTCTTTTCACCTGTAAGGAAGGCAAGATTCTGAATGATAGTTACGCTTTCGCATATTTCGGAAAGGGAGAGTGCCTCTTGAAGAGCACTGTTTCCACCGCCGATTACCGCAACGTTTTTACCTGAATAAAACGCTCCGTCACAAACGGCGCAGAAGGAAATGCCTTCACCGATAAATTTATCCTCGCCCTCCACACCGAGTCTTCTGTGCTCGGCGCCTGTAGCAACGATAACTGTTTTTGCGTGATACTCGCCCATATCGGTGATAACCTTCTTCACGTCGCCTTCGTCGATAATATCCTCAACAGTTTCAACCTCAACGTCGGCGCCCTGATAAAGCACCTGTTCAACCATCTTATCTGCAAGCTCGGCACCCGACACCTGTGTCATACCGGGGTAGTTTTCGATTTTAGGGCTAAAGGTTGCCTGTCCGCCGAATGCACCCTTTTCAAGAATAAGAACGCTCTTACCTGCTCTGAGTCCATAGAGGGCGGCGGTAAGTCCCGCAGGACCTGCACCTACTACAATTATATCATACACTTTCATGAATGCCTCCTATAACTTTGCTTTTTTTATTGAATAATGAATAATGAATAATGAATATTGAAGAATTAAGGTGAATTTTGCAAAGCAAAATTTTCGTTTTATTATATTATTTAGGGTTGTTATTCTTAACTGTATTTATAGAAGCAGTTAAACAAAAATAAAATCGAAAATTTCCGAAGGAAATTAACCATAATTATTCATTATTCAATCTTCAATTTTCATTAAACAAAGAGGACTTTTGAAGTCCTCTTTGTGTACTTTTAAAGTGAGTTGATAAATGCCTTGATTTCCTGTACGCCTGCGAACTTTTCAAAGGTTGCACCATCTGTTACAACGAGTGTGGGTGCCATCTTAAGCT
>JAZNYT010000108.1:0-12533 GCA_045594565.1 Eubacteriales bacterium | reverse complement strand
AAGTGATAATACGTTGACATTAGTAGAAGATTTTCCTACAGTAAGAAGTTCGTCGAGTTATCCTCGTGAACTTAATTACGTAGATTATGTTGACTGCGAGCAGGGCAAAACTTATTATCTTACTTGCACGGCTCACGTTACTGTTAACGGTGTGACCGAAATCGTTTCGGAAAGTATTACCAAGAGATATGCATAAGAAAGGAGAAGGTAAATGAAAAAGATTTGTAAAATAATCACTATTGTATCGGTTGTTATCGCCGTTTTGTCAATACTATCAGTTTCTTCAATGGCAGCTCAAACACCTGGAATTACAAACGGAGAAGTTTATAAAATAAAAAACGCTTCTTCGGGAAAGTACGTAAACGTTCATTACGGAATAGATAAAAATAATACAAACGTATATCAATGCACGGCAGACGGAAGTGTTGAGCAAACGTTCAGGGTTGTATATGACAGCACAAACGATGCTTACAGATTGTATGCTATGTCTTCGGTTAACGGAACGTATAGAGTTTTGGATATAGTTAAATCTAACGGCTCTGTTGTTTCGGGTTGTAATATACAAATTTATGCTCATACGGACAATACAGCTCAGCTATTTAATATAATCAGCACGGGAAACGGATACAAAATTACCCCAAAGTCTAACAGCGGTGTAGCAATTACTGCAAATTCCGGAAACGGAACGTCTGAAGGTATTGCTTCTTCTGCAACTGGAAACATATACGTATCTACATATACTGGTGCTACAAATCAGCAATGGGCTTTTGAGCTTGCATCTGATAATCACGAAGATTATTACGCTTCTTCTAATTGGGCATATCCTGTAAGTAATAATTGGCCTGTTTCGTCGGGATATGGATACAGATATTTAGACGGTGACCTTAATTATCATTCGGGTATTGATTTTGCAGCGAATGCAGGAACGGACATATACAGCGTTTGTACTGGCATAGTGGAAGATGCGGGATACGAACCAGATTCTAATAGTGGTAGAGGTCAATTTGTTGCAGTTGTTTCAAGTCACGATAAATTATATGGTACGAATATTTATCTAAGAATATCATATATGCACATGATAAAAGATTCTTCTCCTCTAACTGTTACAGATATTGTTTCAAAAGGAACTACTTTTATAGGCGAGGTTGGCGAAACGGGATTTGCGAGGGGCGTTCATCTGCATTTAGGTGTTATATCAAACGGAAGCACCTCAGGCTCGAGAGACGCTACGTTAAACCCATTCTTTTTCTATCCTGATATAGCAAGTGACTTTACAATCAATTAAAGGAGGATATTATGAAAAATATAATTAAAATAATTTCTTTATCACTTTTATTTATCTTTATTTTTGTATCTTGTGTCAATGATGAAAACAATGTAGAACAAAACATGAAAACACCAAACGAAGAGTTAGCGGTTGAATACAATGAGGAGATTGGCGCAGAAAACACAGAATCTCAAGAGCAGGAAGATATTCCTCAAGCAATAGGAGGATATTCAGAGCTTAATCGTCAGTTTATAGATCCTGTTAATGATATTCATTACGTTATTGACCTCAGGGGAAAAGAGGTTTATGACTGGTCTGATGAAGTATACAACAAAATGCCAAGAGAAGTCAGACATTCTTTACCGCCTTTGTACTGGGCTATAAAAGAATTCGACGTTACAAAGGAAGAGCTTATAAGTGTTAAGGACCCGAAGCTTACTCTTGAAATAATTGACGCTCTTTATCTTGAAGAGGAAGACATGAAAAAGGCTTTGGCGAGTGACTTGTCACTTGTTTATGACGGAGAGGTTTATTGCTACTACGATATTATGGGACTTTGGGGTGATGAAGCATCGAAGAATACAAAAGCAACTTTGAAGAAAGCAATACCCGAAAGTGTTAAAAAGGAATATTCCGAGAAAATGAAGGCTTACTTCATAGAAACGGCAGGGGAAAGCGATTATAACAAAATATACAAGTCCCAGCTCGAAAGCTTCTTGGGCGTGATTTCCGATTCGGAGAAAGTAGCAGAGTAAAACAAAAATATGACATCGGGAAACCGATGTCATATTTTTAATTCTTCAAGTATTTTTACTATAACCGAATTGGAAACGTAAAAGCCTTCATTTGTAAGGGCGATGCAGTTTCCTTGTGTTCTTAAAAGTCCGCTTTTTTCAAGAGTGTTAACAAGTTCGAAAAACTCATTTGTAAGAGTAACTTTGTACTCTTTTTCGAGCCTTTTAAGGTCGAGTCCGTCAGAGAGGCGGAGGGATAGCATTACAAATTCCTCTTTCCTGTCCTCAGGAGTGTTCTTGTAAGCCTCCACCTTTTCTGCTTTTTCGATAAACGCTTTTATACTGTCACCGTATGCGTAGCGTTCACTCTCAAAATAGGAGTGTGCCGATGCCCCAAGACCTATATATTCCTCGGCGCGCCAATATTTCATATTGTGGCGTGAGCGGTGTCCCTTTTTTGCAAAGTTTGAAATTTCATAATGCTCAAAGCCGTTTTCTTCAAGCATCTCACAAGCATTAAGATACATCTCGCGGTCATCTTCGGGAAGATGCAGGTCTTCTCCTTTTTTCGCTTTCCTTCCGAAAACAGTGTTTTCTTCAATCGAAAGCGCGTAAACCGATATGTGTGTGAGGGGCAGTGAGAGGGCGGTGTCAAGGCTTTTCTTCAAGGATTCGTCTGTCTGATAGGGGATACCAAGCATCAGGTCGAGGGATATATTGTCAAAGCCCACTTTATTTGCGGTGATAATTGTATTCACCGCATCGTCTCGCGTGTGACCTCTGCCAAGAGCCTGAAGCTCATTGTCTGAAAAGCTCTGCACTCCGACAGAAAGGCGGTTTACGCCAAGGGAGTGAAACGCCGAAAGCTTGTCCCCGTCCTTGAGCGTCATAGGATTTGCTTCCAAGGTTATTTCGGCACCCTTTTCAACAACGAATGAGTTGTTGATGGCGCTCATTACCCTTTCAAACTCTGACGGCGAAAAGAGGGAGGGTGTACCTCCCCCGAAAAAAACGGTGTCAACTTTTATTCTTTTATCCCTCAGCTTCTCTGCTTCTCTTATGAGAGCATCGATATAAGCATTCTTTTGCGAGTGGTTGGCAACCGAATAAAAGTCGCAGTAATTGCACTTTTTCTCGCAAAAGGGGAAGTGGATATAAAGTCCTCTATTCATCAAATTTGAGTACCGCCATAAATGCCTCCTGAGGTACCTCAACAGTACCGAGGGTACGCATTTTCTTTTTACCTTCCTTCTGTTTTTCAAGAAGCTTTTTCTTTCTTGTGATGTCACCGCCGTAGCACTTGGCAAGAACGTCCTTTCTCATTGCCTTAACGGTCTCACGGGCAATAACCTTACCGCCGATAGCCGCCTGAACGGGAATTTCAAAGAGCTGACGGGGAATATTTTCTTTGAGCTTCTCAACAATCTTTCTCGCCCTTCCGTAAGCTTTTTCGGAGTGAACGATAAAGGAAAGAGCGTCAACCATCGAGCCGTTGAGAAGAATATCAAGCTTTACAAGACTCGCCTTTTCATAGCCTGCAAGCTCGTAGTCAAGAGATGCATAGCCCTTTGTTCGCGACTTGAGAGCATCAAAGAAGTCGTAGATAATTTCGTTTAAGGGGAGTGAATAGTGAAGCTCGGCACGGTCGGATGTGATATACTTCATATCCTTGAAGGTACCGCGTCTTTCCTGACAAAGCTCCATTATAGTTCCAACGTAGTCAACAGGGGTGAGTATTGTCGCCTTAACTATCGGCTCACAGGTCTCCTCTGCCTCGTCGCCTGTGGGGAAGTTCTGGGGGTTGTCTATATACTTCACCTCGCCGTTCTTCATCACTATCTTATAGATAACGCCGGGGGCGGTGGTGATAAGGTCGAGATTGAACTCACGCTCGAGTCTGTCCTGAATAACCTCCATGTGAAGAAGGCCTAAAAATCCGCAACGGAAGCCAAAGCCGAGGGCAATCGAGCTCTCCGCCTCAAAAACGAGTGCGGCATCGTTGAGCTGAAGCTTTTCAAGGGCATCTCTGAGGTCACCGTACTTCGCACCGTCGGCAGGGTAGATACCGCTGTAAACCATAGGGAGTGCCTCCTTGTATCCGGGGAAGGCTTCCTTTGCGGGATTTTCCGCAAGTGTTACGGTATCACCAACCTTGGTCTCCGAGAGTGACTTAATGCTTGCTGTGATGTATGCAACCTCACCCGCTCTAACCTCGTCACGGCTTTCAAGTCCAAAGGGACGAAGGTGTCCTACCTCCACTACCTCAAATTCGGCAGCGGTATTCATCATCTTTATTTTGTCGCCCACCTTGAGCTTACCGTCGAATATACGAACGTAAACGATAACGCCTCGGTATGAGTCGTATATAGCATCGAATATAAGCGCCTTGAGAGGCTTTTCAACGTCGGCTTTGGGGGCGGGAATATCCCTTACTACCGCCTCAAGCACGTCCTCGATGTTGAGTCCCGTCTTTGCCGAAACACAGGGTGCGTCCTTGGCAGGAATACCGATAATGTCCTCTATCTCACGCTTTACACTATCAGGGTCTGCGGAGGGGAGGTCGATTTTATTTATAACGGGAATTATCTCAAGGTCGTTATCCAGTGCAAGATAGGTGTTCGCAAGAGTCTGTGCCTCGATGCCCTGTGTCGCGTCAACAACAAGGAGCGCTCCCTCGCAAGCGGAGAGTGAGCGTGAAACCTCGTAGTTGAAGTCAACGTGACCCGGGGTGTCGATGAGGTTGAGAGAATACACCTCACCGTCCTTGGCGGTGTATTCAAGCTTTACGGCTCTCGCCTTGATGGTGATGCCTCGCTCTCTTTCAAGCTCCATATTGTCAAGAAGCTGTTCCTCCATTTCCCTTCGGCTGACCGTTCCCGTATGCTCAAGAAGTCTGTCGGCAAGGGTACTCTTTCCGTGGTCGATGTGGGCAATTATAGAAAAATTACGAATGTTTTCGGGTTTGTACATAGTTTTTTCCTTTATATATTAGGGTTATTACATAGTAGTATACCACATTATAAAAAAGCGGTCAAGAGATTTTATCAATAATAGAACTCTCGAAAAAGAAAATTCGGGACAGCATTTCTACTATCCCGAACTCTTATGTTTTGACTTTACTCGTCAAGTCTTATTCAGCCTTGGGAGCTTCAACAGGGCAAACGCCTGCGCATGTACCGCAATCGATGCACTGATCAGCGTCGATAACAGCCTTTCCGTCGCCTTCAGAAATGCACTCAACGGGGCATTCACCGATGCAAGCACCGCAATCGATGCAATCGTCAGTAATTTTGTAAGCCATTGTTATTACCTCCATTTTGTTTTTTTACGTCGCTATTGTAACATAAAATAATGTAAATATAAATAGATTTTCAAAAATTTTTTCAAATTTTTAAAAATTTATTCCATAAACTCTTCTTGCTCCACATTTTTCTCGGTCTTTTTGTTCGAAAGGACCTTTACGTCCTCTCTTATAAACTGGGTGGGAGAAGCTTCTTTGTTTGCATCAAGACTGACGCGTACAAGTCCTGCAAGGGGATTTGAATCTACAACGACGCCCTTACCTGAGGGTGTCATAACGACAGCTCCCACTCGGGGAGTTTTCTTTATTTCTTCCTCGTAAACGTCGTTCTCAAATCTCAGACAGCACATAAGTCTTCCGCAGGTACCCGAAATCTTTGCAGAGTTAAGAGAGAGTCCCTGCTCCTTTGCCATCTTTATAGAGACCTGGTCAAAGTCGGAGAGAAAAGATTTACAGCAAAAGGCTCTTCCGCAAATGCCAAGACCGCCAAGCTGCTTTGCCTCGTCGCGAACGCCTATCTGCCTCAGCTCTATTCTCGTCTTGAATACAGATGCAAGGTCTTTTACAAACTCTCTGAAATCCACTCGTCCTTCTGACGTGAAGTAAAAGAGGAGCTTTGAGTTATCAAAGGTCATCTCAACGTCAACGAGGTCCATATCAAGCTTATGCTCGGCGCACTTCTCCTTGAAGGTGGCCTTTGCCTTTTCGGCAGTTTCCTCGTTCTCACGGAGCTTGGCCTTGTCCTCGGGAGTGGCTTTTCTTATTACCTTTTTGAGAGGGAACACTACCTTGTCGGCGGTAACAGTCTTGTTTGCCACAAGCACGTCGCCGTACTCTGTGCCTCGTGAGGTCTCAACGATTGCCGACTCACCCGTCTGGAAGGTAAGACCGTTCGGGTCAAAGTAGTAGATTTTTCCTACTTCTTTAAATCTTACACCGATAATCTCGTAAAGCTCTTTTTCGTTTGTTTCTTCTGTGGTTACTTCGATATTTTCCATTGGTTTTTCCTATCCTTCAAAATCGTCGCAAAGGGTTACGTTTATTTCGGAAACAGCCGAAATAATGTTTATTTTACCCGAATCACGTATTACTTCATTTACCTTGTCATAGGCGGAAAGAAGCTTTTCAACGCTTAATCTGTCCGCAAGGATTCTAAGCTCTTCCTCATTTGAAAAGAACATATTTTTTCCCTCGTACCCAGACCTTCGCGCAATAATATCACGGAGCGCGGGTACGAAATAAGTCATAAGGACAAAGAGCTTCGCTCTGTCGGATGCCGTAGGGGAGAGTATTGCCGAAAGCTTTGCAAAGCTTGTATATTCGGTGAGGGCATGGAAATACTCCTTCACCTTTTCTACTGCTTCTCTCGACCCCTCATCCTCGAGGAACCTTATGGCAGGTCCAAGGGCTCCGTCGGCGAGTAGTACCGCATCCTCAAAAAGAGACGAGTGCTCGGGGAAACTCTTTTCAAGCTCACTTTTTATCACCTCGTCCGACAGCTTTTCGGTTTTTATGGTTACGGCTCTTGATTTGAGAGTGGAGAGAAGCAGATTACGGTTGGTGGTGAGCAGAAAGAAGGTAACGTTTTTCGGGGGCTCCTCGAATATCTGCAAAAGCGCATTTTGCGCAGGTACACCCATCTGTTGTGCGTTTTCTATTATGAATATCTTTCTGTCACATTCCGCAGGCTTTATGTATGCTTCCTTTATTATCTCACGGATAGAGTCGATTTTTATAACTGTCGCTTTGTCACGGTGAATTATTTCCCTTATATCCTGATGCTCGCCTGCCATTATTTTACGACAAGCGTTACAGTTAAAGCAAGGGGCATCGCTATTGCACACAAGAGTGCAGGATATAGCGCGGGCGAGAGTGAGTCTGCCACTTCCTTCGGCGCCTTCTATGATATAGGCATGAGAAATCCGTTCTGTCTCTTTTGATTTTTTGAAATCAGACAGAACTCCGCTGTTTCCTATAATAAAGTCCATTTATACTCTCTCGAAACGCTCGATATTGGCAACGAATACCGTAGCACCTCCGATAGTTACCTCGATGGGAGTCATACTTCCTCCAAGAGTTGCAGAGGAGATAATGTCAACGGGTGCAGTATATTTTCTCTTCTTGCTGTACTTCTTGATGATGTCGATAACCTTATCAACCTCTTCGTCTTCTACTGCGGTGATGAAGGTATTGTTGCCCTTTTTCAAGAATCCGCCCGTTGATGCCATTTTTGTAACGTGGAAGCCTTCCTTGATAAGCTCGGCCGATACTATTGGGCCGTCGTCATTGTTAATGATAGCAAATATGAGTTTCATGGTATTCCTCCTGAAAAATATTTATTCCTGCGGATTTCGGAATTTTACCGAAATCCGCTTTGGTTTTTAATGAATATTGAATATTGAATATTGAAGAATTAAGGATAATTTATGCCCCAGAGGGTATTTATGCCCCAGAGGGTATTTCCCGTAGGGAAATTTTCCAAAGCGTTGCCGCAAGGCAACATTTCACTCGCCTTTAGGCGAATTTCACCGACGAAGTCGATTTCACCCGACAGAGTCGGATTTCACTGCGAAGGCACTCGTGACTTCGCTATACGTCCATGATAATTGGAAGTATCATCGGTTTGCGCTTTGTTCTGCTATAGAGAAGCTTTGTGAGGTCGTCGCGGAGATTTGACTTTATTGAATTATAATCCGAGTTTCCTGAATTGATGGATTTTTCAATAGACTCTCTTGCCGCATTCTTGACACTTTCCATAAGCTCTTCCGATTCCTTCACGTAGACAAATCCTCGGGAAACCACGTCGGGTCCCGAAAGAATATAACCGCCCTCGGTATCTACCGCAAGAACAACTGCGATAAGTCCGTCTTGAGCAAGATGTTTTCTGTCTCGAAGCACAACGCTTCCAACGTCGCCGACTCCATAGCCGTCAACCAGTACCTTGCCTGAGGGAACCTGCGCACCGTGTTTTATGGAGCGAGGCTCAATTTCTATAGTCTTTCCTATTTCGGGAATGAGAATGTTCTCGCTGCTGATGCCTACCTGACGGGCGAGTGCCTTATTACTTGTAAGGTGCTTATACTCTCCGTGCATAGGCACAAAGAAGCGGGGCTTTACAAGCGCCGTGAGGAGCTTTATCTCCTCCTGACAGGCATGTCCCGAAACGTGAACGTCTGCAACCTGATTATAAACCACCTCAACACCCTTGCGCAGAAGCTCGTTGATGATGGCAGAAACAAGCTTTTCGTTACCGGGAATAGGAGTGGCTGATATAACTACAAGGTCGTCACCGCCAAGGTTTACTCTGGCTTTTTCCTCCGAGAAGGTCATACGGTAAAGAGCGCTCATGGGCTCTCCTTGGCTTCCTGTCGTGATGAGTGTAAGCTCTTCGGGACGAAATCTCTTCATTTCTTCAAGCCCTATGAGCATTCCTTCGGGGATCCTCATATATCCGAGACTTGTTGCCGCCTTTATAACGCTTATCATACTGCGTCCCGTTACGGCTATTTTTCTGCCGAACTTCTCCGATGCATTTATTATTTGCTGAACTCTGTGTACGTTGGAGGAGAAGGTGGCAATGGTAACTCTCTTTTTAGTGTTTGCAAAAATGGTATCAAGACTGTCTCCTACTATTCTTTCAGAGGGAGTGAAGCCTTGTCTTTCGGCGTTTGTAGACTCGCAGAAAAGAGCGAGTACTCCTTTCTTACCAAGCTCGCCGAAGCGAGTGAGGTCTGTCATTTCTCCGTCTATGGGAGTTATGTCGATCTTAAAGTCTCCGCTGAAAATAACAGTTCCTATAGGTGTAGATATGGAATATGCCACACTGTCCGCAATGGAGTGGTTTACTCTGATTGCTTCAAGCGAGAAAACGCCAATCTTTGTAACGGATCCTGCCGTAATGCAGTGAAGCTGCGCTATCTTGTCAAGGTGGTGCTCCTCAAGCTTGTTCTGGAGTATTCCGAGGGTAAGTCTTGTTCCGTAAATAGGAACGTTTATTGTTCTGAGGAGATAAGGAATTGCTCCTATGTGGTCCTCATGACCGTGTGTTAAAAATATTGCGCGTACCTTTTCACAGTTCTTTTCAAGGTAGCTGACGTCAGGAATGACAAGATCAATTCCTAACATATCGTCATCGGGAAATCCGAGACCGCAGTCGATGATAATGATATCATCTCCGTATTCGACAACGGTGAGATTTTTTCCTACCTCACCTATACCGCCGAGAGGAATAATTTTAAGCTTTTGCTTTTTTGTTTTCGCCATTTTGGTCCTTTCACGCGAGAGGACTTACAGGTTTTCGTCAAAGGTAACCTGACCGCCCGACCCGCTTACGTTGTAAGTACAGCCCAAATGGTCATAAGCAGCCTTGGTGACGCACCTTCCCCTTGGGGTACGTGCAAGGAAGCCTATTTGCATGAGATAAGGCTCGTACACATCTTCGATAGTGACGGTTTCTTCGCCTATAATTGCCGCAAGGGTCTCAAGGCCTACGGGACCGCCGTTAAAATTCTTAATAATGGACAAAAGCATTCTTCTGTCTGTGTTGTCAAGTCCGAGAGAATCGATTTCAAGCATATTAAGGGACTTGTCAGCTGTTTTTTTGTCAATAACTCCCTCTCCCTTTACCTGTGCCCAGTCACGCACGCGCTTAAGGAGACGGTTGGCAATTCTCGGAGTGCCTCTGCTTCTTCTCGCAATCTCAAGTGCTCCGTCGGGAGTAGTGGGAACACCGAGTATCGATGCACTTCTCTCTACTATTTTCTGAAGCTCTTTTTCGGTGTAAAGCTCAAGACGGTGAATTACGCCGAAACGGTCACGGAGAGGCGCGGAAAGCTGTCCCGCACGGGTTGTTGCTCCGATGAGAGTGAATCTTTCAAGGGGAATTCTTATACTGCGCGCCGCAGGACCCGTTCCGATAATAATATCGAGAGCATAGTCCTCCATAGCAGGATAAAGTATCTCTTCAATATTGCGGTTGAGTCTGTGTATCTCGTCGATAAAAAGCACATCGCCCTTTTGGAGATTTGAAAGGAGGGCTGCAAGGTCACCCTGCTTTTCAATAGCAGGTCCTGAGGTTATTCTGAGATTTACACCCATCTCGTTGGCAATAATCTGAGAAAGTGTGGTCTTACCGAGACCGGGAGGGCCATAGAGCAAAATATGGTCGAGCGCTTCATCGCGAAGACGCGCCGCTTCAATGGAAATTCTAAGACTTTCCTTGGCTTTTTCTTGCCCTATGTATTCTTCAAGCGTTTGAGGACGAAGAGAGTTTTCAGAGTCAAGACGGTCTGTGTCTTCCTCTGTTTCAGCAGTTGTTATAAGTCTGTAATCGTCTGCAAAGTCCTCTGCACCGAAATTGTAATCGTTTTTCATAAAGCATCCTTTGGAAGCTTGACCTTTTGGCTAAAACCGAAAATGAAATATTTCGGTTTTAGTTTGTTATATAACACGTTCAAAAGAGAAAGTGTGAACAAAGAGAATTCAAGCTATTGTTTTTTAATGTAGAAAGTCGGAAACGACTTTCTTTTTTTATTATTTCAAATTTCATTTTCTTCGCGTGTTGCTCGGACTGGCGTACAGAGTACCCCCACGCCTTCGCACTCCGCGATTTTATCTCAAAATCTCGTCGCTTTGGTTAAGCTTGACCTTTTGGCTAAAACCGAAAACCGTTTTTAATGAATATTTAAGAATGAATATTGAATAATTAAGGTTAATTTGCTTAAGCAAATTTTCAATATGATTGTAATTTTCCCAACGGGAAAATGTCCGAAACTATTCACTATTAACTATTCTTTGTTCTTTTAATTCTTTGTAAGTCTTTTAAGAGCCTGTCTTATAAGCTCCTCAATCGGCATATCTTCACTGCCCTCGAAGCTCATTGCTTTCATCGCTTCACTTCTTGAATAGCCCAGTGCTTCAAGAGACATAAGAGCATCCTTTACGGCAGAGGTCTGCGAGGGGGCTTTCCCCTTTGGTATCACGAGAGGTGAGTCGCCGCCTCCAACCTTGTCCTTCAGTTCAAGTATAATCTTTTGGGCAGTTCGTAGTCCTATACCCTGTGCCGCCGAAATAGATTTCGCATCGTCGGATATGACCGCCATAGTGAAGCTTTCGGGCGTGTGCGCAGAAAGAATAGCCATAGCCGCCTTGGGACCTACTCCGGAAATTGATATAAGAAGCTCGAAGATGCGCTTTTCCTCGGTAGAGTAAAAGCCGTAAAGCTCCTCGGCGTCCTCTTTTACGTGAAAGTGGGTGAAAAGTCTTACGTTTTCAGAGTCAGCACCCTGAAGTCTGCCTGCAGTCTTGTCACTGACTGTTATCTCGTAGCCTATTCCGTTGTTGTCGATAACGGCAACGCCCCGTCCCACAAGGATGAGCTTGCCCGAAATATAGTAGTACATAATTTAATTTCCGCCTGTCTTTTTGGAATATTTCAAGGTGTTAACGCTTTGAATTTTTGAACTTCTGGTATGACCATGGCAGATGGCAAGCGCCAAAGCGTCGGCGGCATCGTCGGGCTTGGGCATAGAGTCAAGATGTAAAAACACTCTGGTCATCTCCATGACTTGCTTCTTTTCCGCGCGTCCGTATCCTACCATTGCCTGCTTTACCTGCAGGGGAGTGTACTCAAAGAGAGGTACTCTCATTTCCTCGGCTGTGAAGAGTATAACACCTCTTGCCTGGGAAACGTTTATTGCGGTTTTCTGGTTGCTGTTGAAGAAGAGCTCTTCTATAGAAATCTCGTCGGGAGTGTATCTTTTTATAATATCCGTAAGAGCCAGATGAATGAGGAAAAGCCGTCTCTCTACCCTCATTCCTGACGGAGTTGAAATCGTTCCGCAGTCTATGTATCTGAAAGCGCCCTTTTCAAATTTAACAACACCCCAGCCAACCGTTGCAATACCGGGGTCTATACCTAATATTATCATTTTTTCAAAACCGTATTCCAAAAATATCCGAATTTACAATTATTCACAATAATAATATCATAATATGAAAGAAAAGTCAAGATTTTTAAGGACTTGAAAAAACTGTGATGCTATGATAATAATGAATACTAAATAATGAATATTGAATAATTATGGTTGATTTTGCATAAGCGAAATCTTCCGGAATTTTGTATTCAGCATTATGCGTTCTGCATTCAAAAGCGACGAGATTTTGAGGTAAAAAAAGCGGAGTGCGAAGGCGTCGCAATTTCGAAGTATTTTCCCGTCAGACGAGTGCACAC
>JAZNYT010000107.1:0-4274 GCA_045594565.1 Eubacteriales bacterium | reverse complement strand
CCTTTTGGATTGTGTTAAGGTTATTATATTTACCTATTTATTTAATAAAGATTTATTTTATAAAACGAAGAAAATAAGAAATATTCATCATAGTTTTCGTGAGGGGTCAAGGGGAGAGGACTTTTATAAAAAGTCTTCTCCTCTTAAATATCAGCAATTTTCAAAAACCTCTTGCCTTATAAATGGCGATATGTTACAATTAAGTAAGAAATTTAATTAGTGAGGAAAATTATGAACAGAATCAATTTGTACAAAGAGTTTTTTATTGAAAAGGAAAGGGTAGTTTTTGAGGGTGGCGCTCTCAAGGCAACTATTTTCAAGTATTCTACAGGAATTGAAGCAGTAAAGCTTTCAAACGACAAGGGCTTTGTTACACTCCTTCCTTTTGTCGGTCAGCAGATCTGGGATATGGAGTTTCTCGGGCACAATATGGTTATGAAGTCCATTTACGACGAGCCTGAGGTTTGTGAGGCTTTTTATGGCGAAAGCTACGGACCGTTTCTTATGCACTGCGGTCTTACCGCTATGGGCAACCCCACAAGCGAGGATACACATACACCTCACGGCGAGCTTCCTATTGCTAAATACAGAGAAGCGTATATTATAACAGGCGAGGACGAGAAGGGAAAATACGTATCTCTTAGCGGAAAATACTTCTTCAAGCGTGCCTTTGAGCATAACTACGAGTTTTCTCCCGAATGCAGACTTTATGAGAATGCATCTACTATCGAAATGCATATAAGCATCACAAATCACAAGGACCTTCCTCTTGAGTATTTCTATCTTTGCCATATCAACTATCGTCCCGTTGACGGCGCAAAGCTTTACTACACCGCAAAGCCCGAAAATATTACTCCTCACCACGAAGTACCTGACGGATATCCCGGTGGAGAGAAGACAAACGAGTATCTCGCAAGACTCGACAAGGATACGTCCATTATGGACACTATCGACAAGAGCACTCAGAGCTATGCCCCCGAAATCGTATTTACCTGCAAGTATGATGCAGACGAAAAGGGAAATGCGCATACTATGCAGCTTCTTCCCGACGGATATTCCTGCTACGTTTGCCACAAGCCCGAGGAGCTTCCCTTCGGCGTAAGATGGATTGCAAGAACCGAGGACGAAGATGCACTGGGTATGGTGCTTCCCGCAACTGCTCAGCACATGGGCTATCTCTATTGCAAGGAGCACGGTCTTGAAAAATATCTTCAGCCCGGAGAATCACTCACCTATCACATAACAACAGGTATTCTTTCGCCCGAAGAAAGTCAGGCTATGAAGGATAAAATTAAATCATTATAAGAATTATAATACAATTCAAAGGGGAGTGCTTTTTATAAAAGCACTCCCCTTTGTAACCCCACGAAAACTATAATAAAAATATTCATAATAGTTTTGGGGAGAGTTTAAGAGAGGGGGATTTTATAAAAATCCTCCTGTCTTGAATAAAGTTAAGAAAGCGGTTTTTGTTTACCTGTTTACAAAATGCGAAAAGCGTGGTATAATGTCAAAAAAAGGGGGGTGTGGTATGAACAGTGTCATTTACAGTCCGTTGGAGGATTTTGAAAAAAAGTTTAAGGGTACTCACGAAAAGAACGTTTCTGACTTTTTTGAAAGCCTTGTGAAGAAGTCGGGTGTTGATATAGAGGCGAACAGAAGGACTGTTGCGGAGTACGACGGACTTCTCCAAAGCACCGCAAAGCTTCGGCGAAAGTTTAATTTTTTGAGATTTTTGAGAGTTCTTGCCTGTATTACCATAATCCTTATCCCTCTTGTTATATGGGTTATGACACCAAAGATAAAGGCACTTCGCGAGGAGATAGCGAACGCCGACAAAAAAGCGGCAGAGCTTCTTGCCACAGCCGAGGGGCAGATGCTTCCCTTGAACAGACTTTTCGGCGAAAGAGATGCTCTGGAGCTGATAGAAAAGACCCTTCCTCTTACCACCTTCTATAAGACCTTTACGGCGGCAAAGGAGGAGGAAATGAGGGAAAACTACGATTTTACGGGAGAGTCCTCCGATTCGTCCTCTCTCGACCTTCTTGCAGGCGACTACAACGGAAACCCCTTCCTCTTTGAAAATACGAAAATACACGAGATGGGCACCGAGACCTATCATGGCTACAAGACTATACGCTGGACCGAAACATATCGCGACAGTAGCGGTAAGCTTCAGAGGCGCACAAGAAGCGAAACGCTTCACGCCACCGTTGTGAAGCCTAAGCCTTATTTCAAGACACAGGTGGTTTTGAACTATGGCGCACAGGCGGCGCCCGACCTTACCTTTTCAAGAGATGCTTCTCACCTTGACATAAAGAGCGAAAAGGAGCTTGACCGCCACGTTAAGCGTGGTGAGAAGAAGCTGAAAAGGAAGTCAGACCGTGCCATAAAGAAAAACGACGACTTTACGGCAATGGCGAATACCGACTTCGAGGTGCTTTTCGACGCCCTTGACAGAAGTGACGAGGTGCAGTTCAGAACGCTTTTCACCCCTCTTGCCCAAACTAATATGACCGACCTTATTCTGTCAAAGAGCGGTTACGGTGACGATTTCAATTTTTTCAAGATAAAGAGAATGAATAAAATCGTTACAGGGCACAGCCAGGGAAGAGCCATAAACCTTCTGCCCGATAGCTACGTGTCCTACTCCTTCGACGTGATAAAGGAGAACTTCAACACTAAAAACTGCGAATTCTTCAAGGCGGTTTACTTTGATTTAGCTCCCGTTCTTGCTATCCCCGCATATCAGGACAGACCCGTTCATTCGCTGGAGGTACCTCCGAGCTTCACCCGTCTTTACTCGGCAAGGGAGTGCGAGGCACTTGCCAATATGGCGAACAAAGAGCTTTTCGTCCATTCAAGAACAAAGACGGAGGCAATTCTCAAGGCGGAATTTGAGGGCTCGGAGAAGAGTGCCGACAGAACGAGGATCTCGGCATACTCCTACGATATTGAGCCGAGAGTTGACGTAGTGTCGGTATACGGAGGTGACGGACGCTTCCACAACGTATCTGTCCCGTGGGACGAGTACATACCGCTTGAAAGACACGAAAGCTTCCTTGTAGGAAGTGAGAAGTGCGCAGAAAACAAGAAGATTTTGTCAAAAAGACAGGGCGTATGCCTGTTTGAATAAAGGAAAAAGGAGAAAAATAAAATGGCTAACCAGTTAGATGAGCTTAATCCCGAAGTAAGAGAAGAAGGACTTGACACAAACGTTATAGCAAAGAAGCTTCCCGCCGAGGTGGGGGTAGGCTCCACTATTTTCGAAATAATGCTGTGGGTGCTTGGAATTATTCCAGGACTTGTATTCCTCTTTATGAAGATAAGCGCCGAGAAGCATTTCGACCAGCTTCAGCAGAAGATACAGAGAAATGCATCCCAGATAGACAACTACCTTGAACAGAGAGTTGTAGTGCTCCAGAACTGCGCAAGACTTCTCGACCGCGCAATCGACCTTGACAAGAGCACCTTTGAGAACATTGCGAAGTACCGCTCGGGCGCATCCGACGAGGACAGAAACGAGATAAGCGGGAAAATTGAAAGCGTTTCGAGGGATATAAGCGTAGCATTTGAGAACTACCCCGACCTTCAGGCACACCGCGAAATAGCAGACGCAATGCAGCAGAATATGTATCTCCAGCGTGAGATTACCGCGGCACGTGAGCTTTACAACGATACTGTAAACGAATGGAACCGCGATATCTTTGCTTGGCCTACAAAGAAGATTGTAGCGGCAAAGAAGGGCTACACCACAAGAATTCCGTTTATTGCATCAAGGGAGATAAAGGAGCAGGCAAGAGCAGTATTTTTCTAAAGCTCTTGAAAGCTTGATATTTTGGTTAAAAGCGAAAATGAAAATTTTCTGTTTTTAATATGAATCGAGATTTAACGAGATAGTGCGAACAAAACAAATTTTAGTTATATGATTTTTAATGAAGAAAGACGAGGAAAATCTCGTCTTTCTTTCGTTTAATTCAAATTTCATTTTCTTCGTCCCTTCCTCGCACTGCCGTACCAAGTACGGCGACGGCTTCGGAATGAACGATTTTACCACAAAATCTCGTCGCTTTGTAAAGCTAGATATTTTGTGTAATACTTCGTTAACTGCAAAAACCCCGTCGTCGACTTACGTAAGAGTAAGCCTTCCTCGGGGGTTTTTTGTTGCCTCGTCTTACGCAAAATCTCGTCGCTTTTGTGAAGCTTGATATTTTGGCTAAAAGCGGAAACAGTAAAAGCACCCGAGAGGGTGCTTTTTAATTGAATAATGAATA
>JAZNYT010000106.1:0-5091 GCA_045594565.1 Eubacteriales bacterium | reverse complement strand
AGCTATTTCCGATACTGTTTATTACTTTAATTACATTAAACCTATTCGTAAATTAAATAGAAAACCGCCTGTTCAATACAGACTTGAACAGGCAGCTTAAAATATTCTTTTTTGTGTCTACTAACTATTGACTATTTCAGGATTTTAAAAATCCTCCTCTTTTTTTACCAAGGCTTGAATTCGGTTTCGTTTTCGCCTGTAATAATACTTGTTGTAATTACGTCCTCGCTATCGAAGCTTATAACTTCCATTTCGGGGGACTCGTATATTTCTTTTACGCTTGTCATATTCTCATCCTCCTGTTACTTGATCTGACTTGCGGCATACGCGTATTTTGCGATTGCCTTTGCGAGATTTGCAAGCTTGCTATCTGCATCTTCTATAGTAAGCTCTGCGTAGTCCATAGCAGAGAACTTGATCGTGATTGTTTCTCCACCAAGCGTTAAGGTAACAATCTGTTCCTCGTCAAGCTTGTCTGCAGAAATGCTCGCTACGTCAACGTATGCATAGCGGCTTGTGGCATCCTTTTCAGCCTTTACCTCTACAGGCAGGTTTGCACCATCCACCTCAATGCTATCAAGAACCACCGCTTCACCGATGGCAAAGTAGTGACGGATAGTCATTGTATCAAGAAGTACAAGAGAGGTTGAATGGAATGCAACGTCTGTCATAGCACCGTCAAGCGAACGGTTGGAGTTATGGGCAACAAAAGCAGCCTCTTCGGCTTCAAGTGAAAGGTCGGCAAGTGTAGCGTCCCCTTCTCTGAAGTAGTCCTCCGCATAGTCACAGTATACCTCAAGAGCGTCTATAAGGTCGATCCACTCAGCGTAGTCTTCGGAATTTTTCTGCATGTATTCAATATAATACTTAACCGAAATATCCTCAATTGCTACAGTACCCTCTGAATCATCAGTCTTTGTACAAACAAGACTTCCTGTGTAACTGAGAGTATTCACAAGTCTGGGATAGAAAGGAACTACCACCTTACCCTTGCCGTTTTCAAGTGTTGCTGTGATGGGAGATAAGCCTTCTATCACAAGAGTTGCAGCCTTTACTTCTGCAGGGTCATAGTCGAAGTTAACTACCGCACCGATTGTGCCGTCAAGGAGAAGACTTATACCCTTAACGTCTGCAGCAGGAGCCTCGGAAATGACATAACCGCTATCGTCACAATAAAATCTGTAACGGAGCTGTAAATTACTTGTACCTGATGCAATATCAAGCTTTGCAGGATCCTCTATGCCTTCATAGGGATAAACCGCAAATCTTACAAAATAACCGTCTTTCGGGAGAGTAGGTGTCCACTTTGTTCTATCTGCAAAGTCGATAGTGATAACCGATTCTTCACCGCTTAAATCATAAGTGTGATTCTGTACGTATTCGCCAACGTTACCATTATCATCTGCAACGTATGCAACAAACTTGACCTTGTTGCCCGCATAGTCGAAATAGTTCTGCTTACTTATGAGTAAGCCAAACTTATAAGAAACTACTTCTGATATGGGAATGATTTCCTTCTGTGTAAGTACATAGCTGTAATAAATTTCCTTAACGCCAATGCTGCTGCCGTTATAAAGTATGGCATCAAACGCTTTCTGTAAAGCCTGATTGTTAGTTTCGCTTGAATCTGCAATATATGCCTTTTTTGCATTAGCATAAGCCTTGAGTCGTGTAGTGTTCACATCCGAATATGAAATTGTATCATAGTAGGTGCCGGGGACGTGAACAGCGCCTCCTCCCGGATAGCCATAGAACGCGTTGGAACGCTGTAATCTTCCTTCTTTCAAGCTAATTGACGGACTGGTATTAAGATTTCCTTCACCATATACAAAGCCATCGGATTGCTCACCAAGCTGCTTGCGGTCGACGTGCGCTCCGCGAACGTAAACTATAGTCTTTGCAGATTCTGCATAGGTGTCATTTGCAGGTGTATAAATAGCCCAAAGACCTGCTTCTGTTGCAGGAGAAAAGGTGTAGGTCTTTGCACCGCCAAGTGCTATCTCACCGGTACCGTTGATCTCAGGGTCAATACTGTAGCGCACAAGCTTTGCTCCGTCTGCCATCCATACAAGAGTGTTATCCTCAAAGGTTACCGCAGGCGCGGAAGGAATAGGTTTATCTCGAAGAATCGCAAGGCTTTTATTGCCTGTATCAAAATCTATAATGTTATCGGTGTTAATTTGCATACCGATGTCTGTAGCCTCGTAGCTTTCACCTGCTTCAAGTCCAAGAATCTCGCCCATATCTCCAACAAAGTCGGCAATCGCGGTAAGAGCAAAAAGTGATGTGAGCGCTACTGACAGGGAAAGTATACGGTAAAGTTTGTTATGTGCCATATTTTCTCCTTATTTGTTTTTTGAGAACATTTGTTCACGATAATAATAGCACAAGAAAACCTAAAGTCAACATATTTTAAGAAAAATTAACATTCTCTAACAATTTTAAACACAAAATATATTGCGAGAAATACAAAAAAGCCTTTAAATCTTAAAGGCTTTTTGTGAGCTTTTTCATAGCTTCGGAAAGAGGAAAAATCAAGAGTCCTCCAACCATATTACCGCACGCCTGAACTATATCCCAAGGGAAGCCTGCGGCAATCCAGAGCAGCATTCCGCGAAAACCAAGTCCGAAAAGAAGCGCCTCGGCAGGTGCATAAAGCGTACCGTAGGCAAGTCCGTGAAGTGCACATACTGCAGGGTAAACGATGAGTGCCCATTTCTTCGGCATTCTTTTTGGAAGGAGCATTGTGACGCCCCAAAGCACCGTCCATAAGTAAAGATAGGGAATCCACCAGGTAGCAAAGCCAAACCAGAACCCCGTGAGGAATACGAATACGTATATGGGAATAAGTGCTTTCTTTCGGAATACCACAGTATAGGTCATAGTGAGAGATGCGAGAAGGTGTACATTGGGAATGAACTCCATTATGATCTTAGATGTGAACATTATAGCACCGAGCATAGCAAAGAGGGCAAGCTCTTTTATGCTCAATGCTTTTTTACTTGGAGTAGACAAATTCATAGTGTTCGCCGTCGGCGATGGGTGTAGTATCGGCACCTGTCATAAGATATTCTCCGTCCTTATATAGTCCCCAGTATCTTTTATCTTTATCGTAATCGGCACGGATTCCGTTTACGAATTTAATGTATATTCCGTACTGGCTGTCCTCACCTTCTATAAGTGAGTTTTCAAGAAGGGCATCGGCAAGTGTTTCGGCATCGGTATTGACTGTGAAGGTCACCTTCTTGCCTTCCGCCTCAACCTCTACCTCAATTTTGGTATCTCCCTCACCTATCTCAGTATTTTCTTTATAAATAGCGTTTTTCCAAATGCCGTCCTCGGCTGTTTCAGTGATATTGGTAACTGTATCAGGCGTTTCGGATGCTTCGGGCGTTTCCGGACTATTCTGACACGACGCTAAAATAAGTGCTAAAATAAGAATTAAAATTAAGCTGATTTTTTTCATTTTTTTCATATCCTTTCAAAAAAATAATGCTCTCAAAAAGAGAGCACGACAAAAAGGCAGACTGTATCTGCAAATTTGACTTTACTCCCTCGCTTGCCCAAGGAGAATACGGTCACAGTCCGATAGGCATTCCGACTATAACGGCAATGGCTGTTGTCACGGAATTACACCGCGGTTTCCCTATCCCCGAACGGCTATGCCGTCCGACAACGAAATTTTCGATGAACTGTTTTTATCATATTAACACAAAAAAAATCAAAAATCAACATTTTAGGTAAAAAAACCATTGATTTTTAAGGTAATACAAGTTAAAATAATAAAAATAATAAGGAGAGAAATGATAATGAAAACTATTCTTTTCCAAGGAGACTCTATTACCGACGCTCAAAGAAACCGTCAGGATGACAACTATGCAGGAAGCGGATATGCAACTCTCGTTTCTGCCCATCTCGGTCTTGAGTGTCCTGGCAAATATAAATTTTACAACAGAGGCATATCAGGAGTGGGCGTGGCAAATCTCGTGTCACGTACTCCTCAGGACTTTATCGGCCTTTCACCAGACTGCATCAGCATTCTCATCGGTGTAAACGATGCCTGCCACGAAACGAACACTCGCGGCTACTTTGACCCCGAAAAATTCAAGGCTCTTTATACTCTTTTACTTGAGGAGCTGACAAGGGAGCTTCCATGCGCAAAAATAATTCTCATGTCCCCATTCCTCCTCAAGGGAAGCATACACGGTGAAAAATATCCCATCTATCGTAAGGAAGTGGAAAAAGCAGCGGCAGTAGTAAAAGAACTGGCAGAAAAATTCGGAGTGGAATTTATACCTCTCATGGAGATTTTCGACAAGGTGGAAAAGTCCGCGCCCGAGGGCTTTTGGCTTTACGACGGAGTACATCCCACGGCGGCAGGTCACGAGCTGATAAAAAAATACTGGCTTGAAGCTTTCTACAAGCAAGAAATATGAAAAGCTTAAAAAATATACTTCTTTCCGTTATAGGTGCTTTTATTCTTGCCTTCGGGCTTTACGAGGTACACTCCTTTTCGGGGGTTACCGAGGGCGGTGTACTGGGTGCCGCACTTCTTCTTGAAAATACCCTGTCGCTCTCACCTGCCATAACCTCTCTTGTTATGAACGTCGTTTGTTATTTTCTCGGGTGGCGCACCTTCGGAAAAAGCTTTATTTTCCATTCTGCCATCGGCACCGTAACCTTTTCGGTGGTATATAGGCTTCTTGAAGGGACTGCTCCGATTTTCGATTTGTCGCCCTATCCTCTTGCCGCGGCTATTATAGGTGCTGTGTTTATCGGTGTAGGCTGCGGACTGTCAGTCAGAGCAGGAGGCGCGCCTACGGGTGACGATGCCCTCGCTATGGCACTCTCCAAAAGATTTAAGTGGAAAATTGAAACGGTTTACCTTATAAGCGACCTTTTGGTGCTTACACTGTCCCTTACCTACATACCCCCGAAAAGACTCATTTTCTCTCTTTTCTCAGTAATACTTTCGGGAAAAATCGTCGGACTTGTGGAAAGAGCAAAAATAAAACAAAAAAACAGATAGCCACTTTGTGACTATCTGTTTTTTATGGCAAATAACTCTAATTTTGATAAAATGCACCCCCT
>JAZNYT010000105.1:0-3183 GCA_045594565.1 Eubacteriales bacterium | reverse complement strand
TTGAACCGAGGAAAGATGATTTTTGTGGATAAATTTTTCTGCGAAGTGCAGGAATACTTTATGTATTCCAAGCGACAAGGGAGAATTTAGACCAAAAAGGGCTTTGCTCGGCGATAATAGTTCGACTCTCTTCGGCTATACCGATAACGGAAATCTTATCCGCTCCTACGAGTATGATATTTCGGGAAGCGTAAAGACGAAGCTTTGCGAAATCGTTTATACCTATAACGACGAGGGCGAGCTTGTAAAGAAGAAGCTTATCCCCGCCGAAGGACATCAGGCAGTATACAGCTATACCAATGGAGAGAACGAAAGCACTTCAACGCTTACCTCTCTTTCGGGAAGCTTTATGACAAAGAGTCTTACCGACAACCTTGGCAGAAAGACAAAGGACGTAATAAACACCTCATCTCTCAACCTTGAAAGAAGCTTTGTCTATTATTCGGGCGAGGTTACGGACGAGCATCGTGCAAACGGTCTTGATTTAGGACACGCCACAACACAGCTTGTAAGGAAGATAACCTATTCAAACGGAAGAACGATAGAATACGTTTATGATGAAGAGGAGCGCATAAAGGGAATTGCAGACAGTGTAGAGGGTATTACCGAATACACCTACGATGCCCTCGGTCAGCTGACACAGGAGAGAAAGAACGGCGTTACCGTCACTTTCATGACCTATGACAATTACGGTAATATACTCTCCAAGAACGGCAAGTCCTACGTTTACGGAGACGGTGTATGGCGCGACCTTCTCACCTCCTTCGACGGAAGAAGCATCACCTATGATGACCAAGGAAACCCCACCTATTATATGGGTAAGAGTGTTGTATGGGAAAAGGGACGTCAGCTTAAGTCCTTTGGCAGTGCAAGCTTCAAGTACAATGCTAACGGAATCCGTACCTACAAGAGCGCGAATGGCGTAACTCACAACTACGTCCTTGACGGTACAAAAATCATAAGGGAGAGCTTCGGTGAAAACGTAATTGTTCCCTTCTACGACACCGAGGAGAGTGTATGCGGACTTTCTTACAATAACGTATCCTACTTCTTCGTGAAGAACCTACAGGGTGACGTTATTGCCATATCCGACGCTGGAGGCAACACTGTTGCACGCTACAGCTACGATGCATGGGGCAAGTGCAGTATTGCAGAGGATACCACAACGGTGGGTATTGCCTCTATCAACCCCTACCGCTATCGTTCCTACTACTACGATACCGAAACAGGACTCTACTATCTCCAGAGCAGATACTACGACCCTGAGGTTGGTAGGTTTATAAATGGGGATGAGGCTAAGATGGCGGTTAGAAAGTCTACTGTTGTTGGAAGCAATCTTTTTACATATTGTTTCAATTCTGTTACCAACAGCAGAGACCCTTTAGGATTAGATGCGATTTGGTTGCAAGCCACAGGAAGTGTAGGAGGTCTTGGACATACAGGGCTTATTTTCCAGTATAAGGGGAACTGGTATTATTGGTATTGGGGAACTGATTTTGACATAACCTATCAAGATATTACAGAAGCATTTATCGTTAATAACACTTTGGTTATTGGCAAATCTTTGTATACTTTTATAAATGCTGCCACAACACATTATAAACTGGAAAGATTAAACGCAACAGAAAATTTAGTAAAAAAAGCTAACAAATTATATAAAAACGGCAAATTTGATAAGTCATTTTACATAGAGGGGAATTTTGACAAAACATATAATTATTTTAAGAAATTAACTCAAAAAAAGAATTACCATATTCTTCACAATAATTGTATGCAAACGACAGTTGAAGGATTATGTAGAGGAAAGTTCAAAAAGCACAATCTTCTCAACAAAATAAGAATGAAAAGAGCAAAATCTATGACTATTCCAAATTTGGCATATAGTTATTTGAAGAGTTTTTTCTAACAAGGAGGCATAATGAAAAAGGTTTTAAAAATAGTGTCCATTATAGCCGTAATTGCTGTCGTTTTGCACATTCTGGGGAATTTTATTTTGGTTGTTATAGGTTTATCCGAATATATCAAATCTTTCTTCCCCGATAAGCAGATTCTTTGCGAAGATATAGCATCTTCAACTAATTATAACAATATTTCTGCCGGACATACTACACGCTGGATATCGGATAATGAAGTTTATTTGAGTGAGACCATAGCTTTTTTGACTCCATATTATAAAATTACCAAGAAAGGCAAAAAAAGAATAGCTTTTGTTGGTGATTCCCAAGGATATGGCGTTCAAGCACACGGCGACAAGATATATGTGCATGACTTATCCGGAAACAAAATGGTGAGGATTAGAGAATATCTTGATTCTACAAAAGAAAAAACCGCCACAATAAAAGCCCCTATAAACTCAAGCGATTCAAGTGTCATACTTGAGCAGTGCCTTATCGTTGATAATAATGCATACATTTTAACAGATGGTGATACAAAAAAATTAACGAGGGTATCTCTTAACTCCACATCATTTGAAGAAATTTGTTCTGGCGTTATCAGCGCAGGAGTTATGAATAAATCTGTTGTATATATAACAAAAAGCGACAGCATTTATACAGTATCGAAATACAATCCCGAAACAAATTCTGCGGATAAAATAGGAGAGTTCTTTTCAGACATATATACATCTGGATTTTTTGACGAGGTTAATTATACGTCAAATAATATAATTTTATTTCATCCACACTATACGGAAAACAACACAAGGATTGTAGTATATAATTGTGAATATAATACATTAAAGGACTTTACTGTTAACATTTTTGTAGATTTGATGGTAGCGTATGAAGATTCAGCTTTTTGTGTTGCCAAAACAGAAGTTCACAATGAAAATGCTTATAAGAACAAAAATACCTTATACAAAATCAACATTGATGATTTTTCTTTAGAAAAGATTGATGACATTGAAGGTATAGTGGAGATGTTTGTAACTTCCGACGATGACGTGTACGTTTGGGCATCATCGTTTGAAGGGATAAGACACTACAAATCGAACGGAGAATTTTCGCAGATTATAAAATCTAAATAAAATTATTTTCCCCCGAGTAAACCTCGGGGGACTCCTTTTGTCAAAACCGTTGACAAGGAAAACGAGAGAGAGTATAATTATTTGTAGCCGAAGAGAGCCGAACTCTTTTCGGTTTCAAGGGTAATTTTTGCCCATATCTTCGTTGATTTCCCTTGTAA
>JAZNYT010000104.1:0-9020 GCA_045594565.1 Eubacteriales bacterium | reverse complement strand
TTCATTAAACAAAGAGGACTTTTGAAGTCCTCTTTGTGTACTTTTAAAGTGAGTTGATAAATGCCTTGATTTCCTGTACGCCTGCGAACTTTTCAAAGGTTGCACCATCTGTTACAACGAGTGTGGGTGCCATCTTAAGCTCGTACGACTTTGCAAGCTCGGCGTTTTCGTCAGCGTAAAGCTTTTCAAACGCAACTCCTGCCTTTTCGAGAAGGGAAACCGCTATCTTACAGTTGGGACAGGTTCTTGTTGCGAAGAGAAGAATTGACTTTTCTGCTACCGCAACAGCGCCCTTTGCTTCGGGCTCTGCCTCTACACTGTCGCAAGGACAAGAGTCGAGTACGGGAGCGGAGGTTCTCTTCATAACCGAGGTTTCAAGTACGTATTCTTTTCTGTCCTGATACTCCTTGCTCTTACCTGCGTTCCAGTTCTTAACGGGGCGGTAGTAGCCTGTGATACGGCTGTATACCTCGGTATCCTCTCCGCACTTGTCACACTTGTAATGCTCGCCCTGAATGTAACCGTGGTTACGGCATACAGAGTAGGTGGGAGAAAGTGTATAGTAAGGAAGTCTGTAGTTTTCGGCAATCTTTCTTACGATATTAGCCGCTGCCTTCCAATCGGGAAGCTTTTCACCAAGGAAGGTGTGGAATACTGTACCCGAGGTGTAAAGTGTCTGGAGCTCGTCCTGAATTTCAAGAGCTTCAAATACGTCGTCGGTATAGCCAACGGGAAGGTGGGATGAGTTGGTGTAGTAGGGTGTATCGCCTGCTTCGCTTGCGGTGATGATTTCGGGGAATCTCTTAAGGTCGTGCTTTGCAAGACGGTAAGAGGTAGACTCTGCAGGTGTCGCTTCAAGGTTATAAAGGTCGCCGTACATTTCCTGATAGTCGGAAAGTCTCTCTCTCATATGGTTGAGAACGTCCTTTGTGAAGCTCTGCGCCTCGTCGTTTGTTAAATCCTTTCTTATCCAAGAAGCGTTAAGACAAGCCTCGTTCATACCAACAAGTCCGATAGTGGAGAAGTGGTTATTGAAGGTGCCGAGGTATCTCTTTGTATAGGGGTAAAGTCCCTCGTCAAGAAGCTTTGTAATGACGTTACGCTTGATTTTAAGGCTTCGAGCCGCGATATCCATCATCTTGTCGAGTCTCTTGTAGAATTCCTCGGGGTTGTTAGAAAGATATGCAATTCTCGGCATATTGATAGTAACAACACCGATAGAGCCTGTGGACTCACCGCTTCCGAAGAAGCCGCCCGACTTCTTTCTGAGCTCACGGAGGTCAAGACGGAGTCGGCAGCACATTGAACGAACGTCGCTGGGCTCCATATCACTGTTTACGTAGTTGGAGAAGTAAGGTGTTCCGTACTTGGAGGTCATCTCAAAGAGAAGCTTGTTGTTCTCTGTCTCCGACCAGTCAAAATCACGTGTAATAGAATAGGTGGGGATAGGATACTGGAATCCGCGTCCGTTAGCGTCGCCCTCGATCATAATCTCGATGAACGCCTTGTTGACCATATCCATTTCAGCCTTACAGTCGCCGTAGGTGAAGTCCATTTCCTTACCGCCGACTATCGCCTTCTGGTCCTTAAGGTCAGCGGGAACTACCCAGTCAAGAGTAATGTTGGAGAAGGGTGCCTGAGTACCCCAACGGCTGGGAGTGTTAACTCCGTAGATGAAGGACTCGATGCACTTCTTAACCTGATCATAAGAAAGGTTGTCTACCTTTACGAAGGGTGCAAGGTAGGTATCAAACGAGGAGAATGCCTGTGCGCCTGCCCACTCGTTCTGCATAATACCGAGGAAGTTTACCATCTGGTTGCAGAGGGTGGCAAGGTGACTTGCAGGGGCGGAGGTTATCTTACCGGGTACACCGCCAAGGCCCTCTTTAATAAGCTGACGGAGTGACCAACCTGCACAGTAGCCTGTGAGCATGGAAAGGTCGTGAAGGTGGATATCCGCATTTCTGTGCGCGTCTGAAATCTCATCGTCGTAGATTTCGGAGAGCCAGTAGTTTGCAGTGATAGCACCGCTGTTTGAAAGGATAAGTCCGCCTACCGAGTAGGTAACGGTGGAGTTTTCCTTAACTCGCCAGTCAATCTCCTTAACGTAAGAGTCAACAACGTCCTTGTAGTCAAGGATAGTTGACTTCATATTACGCATCTTCTCGTGCTGACGGCGGTAAAGAATGTACGCCTTTGCAACGTCGGAGTAGCCTGCCTGAACGAGCACGTTTTCAACGCTGTCCTGAATATCTTCTACCGCAATAAGATCGTCCTTTATCTTGGACTGGAAGTCTGCGGTTACTTTAAGTGCGAGGAAGTCAATTACGTCCTTGTTGTATTGTGTATCCTTTGCCTCGAAAGCGTGTTCGATGGCATTGGAGATTTTCGCAATGTTAAATTCGGTTATTTTACCGTTTCTTTTTTTAACCTGATACATTTTAATTTCTCCCTTTTTATTATGTCAGTGTATCTATGATACCACACATTGTGGTGCTTGTCAACCGTTTTTTTACAATATTTTGTGTTTTAAAAAAAGAATTGACACCCAAAAACACTAGATATTGTGCCCGTTTTTAGGTGTCAATTGTGAGTTTTTTAGATTTTTGGCGACTTTTTTCGTCACTTTACACAAAGGCTAACTGATATAAAATTCGAAGTCTATTTCCCTGTCAAGAAGCTTATTCTTGTCCATCATATCATATCCGCAGGAATGTGAGCCTGTGCCCGAAATCCTGTAGTCAACTCTCACCACAGTGCTATCCGACTTCACAAGCTCGTCTGTGTGTTTTGCCCTCCAAAGTGTATGAGCATCATAGTGAGATACGTTTATCACAAACTCAGAATCGGTAGAGAAGCGGAGTCCCTTCTCGAAATCAAGATACTGTACTCTTGTATGGTTACCGTGGTCCTGAGGATAGATATAATTTACGTATTCTCCGTCTGCGGTACTGTGATAAACGTCACGCTTGGTATGGCATCTCATATCGGGGAAGCACTCAAGGGGACCGTCTCCGAAATATTCGAAGGAATCTGTAGCATAAGGAATCTTGAACTCAAAGCCGAGTCTCGGAAGCCAGATGCACTCTTCACGCACCTTTGCCGAAAGGCTCATCTTCACACTTCCGTCAGCAAAGAAAGTCATATCAAGAGTGTATCGAAGGAAAGGCATTCTTGTAGGTGCCGAAAGAGAGGCGTTGACCCTTATGACGTTATCCTTCACTTCTGTGGAATAGCATCTTGTCTGAAGCGCATCGAAGCCCTCTGCCGTGCGATGCTTTTCAAGGTCGTACCAGAAGGTCATATCGAACATTTCGTTATCAAGAGGTGCTCTCATAACGGTTATATCAACAGGCGCGGTAATCTGTTCCTTGCCGTTCTTCACGATGCTCACTATCTTACCGCTTCTTTTGGAAACGGTGTAAACGGTGTCCCCTGCCATAGCCTTGTACTCGGTTTCGGTTTCGGTGATAGTTGCAGGAGTCTTACATCTTTCTTCGGATATTCTCTCTGCCCCCATATCAAGCTGACAGCTTGCCACGTCATAGCCTGTCTTATCGAAAAGAGTGCAGTTTACAAATGCACCGCGGTTGCAGGACTTAACCGTTGTCACCTTAATCTCGGTGGTAGCCTTGGGAAGAGTATCCAGAACAAGACTCTTCTTTTCAAGGGTCTTGCCGTCGCATATACACTCATACTCAAAGGTATACTCCGAAAGAGAGGTGAAGTCGAAAAGATTCTTGACCTTCAGTATATCTCCTTCAAGCTCACAAGCAATATTCTGATATACCGCCTTGGCGTTATAAGAGCCTGCCTTGAAGCTTCTGTCGGCAAAAACAAGACCGTCGGAGCAGAAATTTCCGTCGTTAATAGTGTCTCCAAAGTCACCGCCGTAGCGCTGAACACCGTTTTTGTCAACAAGGGTATGGTCTGCCCATTCCCAGATACAACCGCCCATAAGCTTGGGAGAGGAATATATAATCTTCCAGTATTCGTCTATTTCACCCGGTCCGTTGCCCATGGCATGAGAATACTCGCAGAGATAGAAGGGAAGAGTCTTTGTGCTATCCTTGGCATATTTCTCAAGCTCAGAAGGAGGTGCATACATTCTCGAACACATATCGGGGATATAGTAAAGGTCTTCGGGCTTGTATTTATCCTTAAGGTATCCGTCGCTCTCCATAAACGCCGAAAGACGAGACACGTCCTCCGAGTGAATCATACGCTTCTTGTCGCGGGAGCGGAGGAACTTCACCATTTCACGATGACCCTCGGTAAAGCCCGACTCGTTGCCAAGAGACCAGGAGTAGATAGAGGTTGCATTCTTGTCTCGTTCAAGAGCTCTCACCATACGCTCGGCGAAGCTTTCTTTCCACTCGGGAAGATTTCCGAACCACTCGTCAACCAGCTCAAGAGAATCGTATGAATATCCACTTGTCCTTTTGCGCCTTGTTACAAGTCCGTGAGTTTCAACATCGGTTTCAAGCATAACGTAGAAGCCCATCTCATCGCACATTTCAAGGAAAACAGGGGACGGCGGATAATGAGAGGTTCGGATAGCGTTGATGTTGAGCATCTTCATCTTGCAAAGGTCAAGCTTCAGCTCATCCTCCGTCATACACCAGCCGTTCTTCGGGTGGGTATCGTGATGGTTTACGCCTTTAAGCTTTACAGGCACTCCGTTTACACAGAAGGCGTGCTCTGCATTCACGCTGAAATCCACAAATCCACGCTTCTTGCGGATAGTCTCGCCGAGGCATTCGATAACAACCTCGTAAAGATAAGGCTTTTCAGCGTTCCAGAAGGTAGGATTTGCCACCTCGAACACCGCCTTTTGGGTGTTCTCTGCCCCCGCTATCTCTTTGCCCTTGTCAAGAAGTCTGACTGTTGCAGGGGTGTCGAGGGTGACCGTCATTACGTTCTTGTCGGTAGTTATCTCAAAGTCGCGTAGTGCGCCACGGGGTCTCTTGAGTACGTATATGGGGCGGAAAATTCCGTTGTAGCGGAACTGGTCCTGATCTTCGAGGTAGGAGCCTGAACACCATTTTCTGACCTTTACGATGATTTCGTTGTCCCCTTCTTTAACAAAGGGGGTTATATCGAACTCTGCCTGAAGGTGTGAGCCCTGTGTATAGCCTACGCGGCTTCCGTTTATAAAAATTTCTCCGTTGGAGGAAACGCCCTCAAGAACGAGAAAGTAGGAAAAAGCCGTATCTTTCACCTCAAAGGAACGGCGGTAAACTCCGAGCGGATTTTCATCGGGTACAAAAGGAGGGTCTACGGGGAAGGGATAGCGCACGTTTGTGTATTGAGGTCTGTCATAGCCAAGAGTCTGCCAACAGGAAGGCACCTCTATCTTGTCCCACTCACCTGTAAGATTCTCATCAAAGTCACGCTCAAAATACTTGAAGTCCCATACTCCGTCAAGAGAAAGCTTACTTCCTTCCGGAATATAGTAGGCTCTTTGAGGGAGTCTGTTTTCGGATATTTTATCAAGGTTTTCGTAAAATCTCAACATAAATATTTTGCAACCCCTTTCATTTTTTCACTTTTTGTGTTACTCTTATAATAAAGCATAAAAAGAAAATAGTAAATAGAAAATTTTGCAAATTATATAAAAATCTTGCAAAGGAAATAATATGAACTCATTTGTTTTAACCCCCTCCCCTTCCTCTCTCCCCATATCTCTCTTTTCGGCGTCCGACAGCTTCAAGGACTATATGCGAGTTGAGAGGTCCTCCGACACCATGATATTTCATCAGCTTCTTTTCGTCCTTTCGGGAAAAGGAAAGCTCATCTGCGAGGGTAAAGAATATGCGCTTTCAAAGGGGTGCGCCTTTTATATTTCGGAGGGTGTTCCCTATTCTCAATTCAGCCTTGACGGTCTTACCACTGCCTTCGTTACGGTGCGAGGCAATGGTATGGCAGAGGTACAAAGAACCTACGCCGAAAAGAAATTTCTTTTTTTTGAAGAAACCGACGTCGAAAAGTGGCAAGGCAAAATATCCGAGGTGGTAAAGGAACACCGAAAAGGCGGGAAAGAAGGTCGTCTTTCCTCTCTTGTTTATTCTTTATTCATTGACTTTTTTGAAAATTCCGAAAACGTATCCGTCACCCCTCTTGACCGAGTATTGAGATACCTAGAGCAAAATCTATCAAGGAAGATGAGTCTTTCGGAGATAGCGAGTGAAGGTGGCGTGTCGGTTTCTACTCTCTGTCACGAATTCAAAAGGACTTACGGCAAGACGGTGGTGCAGTTTATAAACGATAAAAGACTGGAATGGGGACACGGCTACCTCACCGCAAACCCCGCCTCTCTTATAAAAGAGGTTGCCTTCCTCTCGGGCTTTGACGACGTTAGCTACTTCTGCAAGGCGTACAAAAAGAAATACAGAAAAAGCCCCAAAGGGTGAAAAAGCACCATTTCGGAAGCTTTTTATAAATCAACCTAAATTTCTAATTTATAAAGATTTCGGTTTTAGCCAAAAAGCGCAAAATAAATGGAAAATTGAAAATGGAAAGTGGAAAATTAAGGTTAATTTCCCTTACGGGAAATTTTCAATTAGAGTTATAATATTAGAATTATAATAAATATTAAAAAACAAAAAGTTTTGCGTAAGCAAAAGTTACCATAATTTTCAATTTTCAATTTTCAACTTTCAATTTTGCTTAACTACACCTTGTTAGCACTTAATTTTATTGAACTTGATTTGTATAAAACCAAAGCTTTTCATTTTCGGTTTTAGCCAAAATATCAAGCTTCAAAAAAAGCGACGAGATTTTGAGGTAAAATCGCGGAGTGCGAAGGCGTCGCTGTACTTTGTACAGCAGTCCGAGCAACACGCGAAGAAAATGAAATTTGGATAAAACGAAAGAAAATCTCCGATTTTCTACCTATGAAAAAATGTTTCCTAAAAAGCACAAAGTAAGAAGTGTAGCCTTTTTCAAAGACTACACTTTCTTAATCTTATAAATAATATTTCATTTTCGGTTTTAGCCAAAATATCTAGCTTTTTAGCCAAGCTTGTCAAATACTCTGGTGATGGTCTTTATGTGATATCTTGCGCCGGTGAAATTTCTCTTGTAGTAGGACTCGAAGTTGTTGTTAGCTTTACTCATCATATCCGAGAGCATAAAGCCGAAGGTTTCGAATGCACCGTAGATATAACCGAAGTCGAAGGTTCTGCCTTCAATGAGAAGGTCGAGAACCTCCTTGGATTCGTTGTCGCGGAGATATCTTGTCTTAAGAGCGATTTCATAGAAGGTGGGAACGACCTGCTTGTAGGACTCGGCGGAAAGTGCCTCGATACAAGTACCTACAAATTCTGTATCCTTCATAGTTTTGGGAACTGCGAGAACAGAGTGAGCACCGGATGCCATGGTGTAATATCTATCCTGATTTTCATCCCACTTGGGAAGGGGAAGAAGTCCGTACTCGTCTTCAAAGTTACGAAGTGACTCGCCTGTGGGAGTACCTAATGTAGCCATAGTGAAAATAGCCTTCTTTGCATAGAAGAGAGTGTTGGGGGATTTGTCGTTATTGCCTTCGTAGAAACAACCGTTTGTGTTATGACAAAGGTCGTATATAGAATTTACAATATTGTTTATCTTGTCGGTCTTAACAGCGATAACGGGTACTCCGTCAGCGTCCTTTTCGCAGATGGGGTTATCGAACGCCCAAAGCCAAGAGCTGATAGGACATCCGAACCAGTGGTCCTGCTCATAGCCATAGAAGTCGCCCTGTGTCTTGTCGCCGTCACCGTCGCTATCTACATATACGTCCTTGACAAGGCTATGGAAGTATTCGTAGGTCCAGTCGCCGTTCATAACAACCTCGTAAAGGTTACCAAGGTCGTAGGAGTTTGCAAAGTTCTTATTGAAGAGTATGCAGTATGCACCCGAAATCGCGGAATAGTTGAAGTCGGATACCGCAAGAATACACTTACCGTCATAGGTGAGCTCGTCTGCACAGGAGTATGACCACCAAGGCTTTGTGAAATCAACGTTGGGAATATCGTACCAGTTGAGGAATACGTTCTTAAGTACAAGTGCACCTGCAGAAGCCGAGTGTGAGCAGAAAAGGTCAAACTCGTCGGAGCCTGAAAGGACTGTCTTTGAAACCCACGCGGATACGTCGTCGTATCTCGCAGTATAAGCCGTTTCAATCTCAAAGTTGAAGCGGTCTTCAACCGTCTTGTTTCTGTTGTACTTCGCATCAACGATAAGCTTACCCTGGTTTCTGTCTTCCTCTTTAACAAAGTATTCAGGGGGGTTGTCAGATACGATTCTGAGCTTTCTTCCGCCGAAGTCGTATTCTCCGAGTCCGTCGTCAATAGCTGCACGCTCAGCGAAGATATCTCCTTCGCCCGCAGGAGTGCTTGAAGGTCTGGAGCCAGAAGGCTTCTTTGTCTCTTCCTCACCGCAGGATGCAAGTGAGAAAACAAGAGTTGTTAAAAGCATTACAAATACAAGTAAAAGTGATAAAATTCTTTTCATTATCATTTCCTCCGTTTCTTACTGTAGCTATAATATTATTCTATTTTATTATACCAGACTTAAAATATAAAGTAAATAAACAAATTATCCAAAAAGATTACCTGTTTTTAGGCTAAAATGTTTAACGTTTCTCTTCCGCCGCAAAATTTGGCTTATATTCGAGAAATTTTTCGGTTATATTCCAAAAATTTCATGATATCATGATATCATGATCATGATGTCATGATATCATAATTGAAAACTAAAAATGGAGAATTATGAGAAACCGCAAGCGGTTTTCTTTCGAAATTTTCAGTTTTCAATTTTCCACTTTACAAAAGCGCAGAGATTTTGAGGTAAAATCGCGGAGTGCGAAGGCGTCGCTGTACTTTGTACAGCAGTCCGAGCAACACGCGAAGAAAATGAAATTTGGATTAAACGAAAGAAAGACGAGGATTTTTCCTCGTCTTTCTACATTGTAAAAGCTTATAACTTAAATCTGTTTTGTTCGCACTATCTTTTTGAAACTCGATTTATATTAAAAC
>JAZNYT010000103.1:0-35323 GCA_045594565.1 Eubacteriales bacterium | reverse complement strand
ATCGCAAAGAACGCTAACAAGGTAAGAAAAGAGCCCCTCCGAGTTATCCTTAACGCTCTCGGCAAGGACGCTGCTTATATCATCGCAAGAATCAACGGCTTCACCTACGTTGAAACCGACTACGATCCTTATACAGACGAGCTCAAGGTTGTTCGTGAGGTTAAGTTCTCCGACGGTGAAAAGGCTAAGGTTCGTTGCTACGGCGCTAACGACGTTTCCGAAGGCGTTGCAATTATGAGAAAAGAAGACGTTGGCGTTTCCATCACAGGTAACTCAACTAACCCCACTCGTTTCCAGCACCCTGTTGCAGGCACATATAAGAAGTGGGCTATCGAGAACGGTGTGAAGTACTTCTCCGTTGCATCAGGTGGCGGTACAGGTAGAACACTCCATCCCGGTAACATGGCAGCAGGCCCCGCTTCCTACGGTCTCACAGACACAATGGGTAGAATGCACGGCGACGCTCAGTTCGCAGGCTCTTCTTCAGTTCCCGCACACGTTGAGATGATGGGACTTATCGGCGCAGGTAACAACCCCATGGTTGGTATGACCGTTGCATGTGCCGTTGCAATCGAAGAGGCAATGAACAAGTAAGGTATATAAGGGCTTTTGAGACTTTTTTGAGTTTTTCAAAAACGTTGTAAAACCTTTAAGCAAAATTTAAAAGATAAAAAGTTGGACACATCATTTTGGAGATTTCTCCTATGATGTGTCCAATATTTTTGCGTATATAAAATATTAAAAAATCAAGTGATAACGCTCTGTGCGACCTCGATCATATCGGGATATTTTGTTGCATCGAATGGGCGAGCTGTGATTGACTTATCCATAAATGTGTGGTATAATCAAACCAATACAAAAGAACTTGACGAAGGAAAAAACATCTCAATCACCAAGCAAAGGAAAGCGTAGAGGGACTTAGTATGCGAAAAGATATTGAAAAAATGATTCGTGAAGAACCGATGTTTTTAACGCGTGCTGGCTGGACATATCATCCGCCGACTTTAGATGCGCAGGGAAAATTTCGATTGGGATTTCCTGAATACGATGCTTTTGTTGAAATCTGTAAACGATTTCGCAATGCGGGTGTGCGAACCTTTTTGAGCAATCTGCCCGTTGGCTGGATCGATGAGGATTCGTATAATTTTGACTCGATGGACGAAACCCTAAGAATGCTTTTTGAGGCAATCCCCGATGCTTATTACATACCGCGCTTAAGACTGGATCCACCTTTTGCTTGGATGGAAAAGCATCCTGAGGAGTTATGCGTTTTTTCAGACGGCCCAACCGATCCCTCGGAAATCCAAAGGCTCGTTGCAGAAGGGCACGTAAACAACACCTACGATATGAACGCTATTCCTTTGGCAAACGGGTTGCTGCCGCTTCGATTGGAGGAACCCATCGGATTGCAAAGCTTCAGCTCAGAACTTTGGCTGAATGATGCCTGTAAAGCACTTGAGGCGGTACTGAATCATTTTGCAGAATGCCCCTATATGGATAGATTTATAGGATTTCACATCTGTTTCGGCGGAACATGTGAGCTGCTTCATTGGGGCAATGGCGGTTCTAAGATAGGTGATTTCAGCATCAAGCATACAAAAGCCTTTTTCGATTGGGCATTGAAAAAATACGGTTCGTTGGAAAGCTTGAGAAATGCGTGGAACGCCCTCGATCTGACCCGCGAAAGCGCCTTCGTTCCGCTTCCCTCGCAGCGATCGTTTACCAAGGAAAACGCCGAAGCCGTGTATTGCCAAAATGCTCGTAGCTTTATCAACAGAGACTATGCTTTGTTTCACAGTCAAACGGTGAAGGATGCGGCCTTAGCACTTGCACAAACCGCAAAAAGACTTGCCCCTGATCTGGCGGTTGGCATCTTTTACGGCTACGAAGGTTACGGCCACGAGCATCTCGACGAAATTTTATCAAGCCCATTTATCGATTATCTCTCTGCTCCCAAGCCGTATTCTAATCCGCAGCCTGGCGGACGGGGCGGAAGCGTGCCGCGGGTTGCTTCAATTATGCGTAAAAAGATTTTCGTCGAGGAGATTGATAACCGCCCGCACACCGCTTGGGATCCCAGAAAATTTTCCTCGCACATTCATGTTGAGCCCGCCGCGGATTTTCTGCAATCGGCGAATGTTTTATGGCGCGAGATATGCAAATTGGAGCAGGACAATGCAAGCTGGTGGTGGATGGACCAAGGCGACGCAAAGCACCGCTGGTATGACGACGATATGCTTATGGGGCTCGTTGCCGAGCAGATCAAGCTGCACGCGGCGCTTCGCAAAGACCCTGCCGAAGATATTTGCGAGGTTTTGCTGATCAGCGATACGGCGGCCAATTATTATAAGGGCATTGA
This sequence comes from Eubacteriales bacterium, assembly GCA_045594565.1. Classification (GTDB taxonomy): domain Bacteria; phylum Bacillota; class Clostridia; order Oscillospirales; family SIG627; genus RGIG6353. Next base: position 32,964 of record JAZNYT010000103.1, on the reverse strand, counting down.
CACGCCCGTGCGCTCAGAGCTTCTTTATTCGGGAATTCCATACCATGAATATAGAATGATCGACCTGGACGAGATTGATTTGTCGAAATATAAATTACTGATATTCCGCCAGCCCGAGCTGATGACGATGGATAAGTTAGAAAGCATACAGAGACGAATCAGCGAGGATTGTAAAATTTTGTTTACAGATTTGCCCGGTGTGTGCTGTGATTCCTTCTCCTTGGACAAGGTTTTTGAGCTTACAGGAATGAAAGTTTGCTATAACGAAGAAAAAGAAACGCTACATAGCGTTTTCAACATCGTGTGGGGTGCGGATGAAAATATCTTTACAGACGAAACCGGCATTCGAGCCGCGAGAAAAGGCAATATCTTATTGATGCTTCACAACGCTTACGCCAAGGATCTGGCCGCTTTAATTAAGCGATGTGGCGTTCGTCCAATCATCCCTTCGATTGGTGTCGTTCACGGGAACAGCAAGCTTTTGGGCGTATTTTCAACGAATGAAAGCGGCATCGACGGTACCGTTTCTCTGCCTACAAGAGGCGATTGGTACGAATGGTTTACGAAAACGGAATACTTACATACCGACATCGCTTCTATCCGCATAGGACCAAAGGAGGCAAGACTTTTTATTTCAAAGACGTTGCTTTAGAACCTCGACTCGCGTGCAAGCGAGCTTGCAGACTAGCGCTGCTTCGATTATCGGCGCTGGTAACAACCCCATGGTTGGTATGACCGTTGCATGTGCCGTTGCTATCGAAGAGGCAATGAACAAGTAAGAGATTTCCCCCTTGTTTATAGGACTTTTTGAGATGTTTTAACATCTTTTAAATAAGTTCTATACGAGAATAAATCATCTTTCAAACATCTTTTAATAAGATAAAGAGTTAGACACATCATTTATGAGTTTTCACGAATGATGTGTCTGATATTTTTTTCTATTATTTATCGTTCAGATATGTAAGCTTTTGTTTTTCTTATAAGCACTTGGAGAGACGCCGAAAGCGTTCTTGAATATACGGCTGAAATACAGCTCGTCGGCAAATCCGTTTTCAAGAGCTACCTCCTTTATCCGCTTATCCGTAAAGTTAAGCATTTTACAAGCGCCTTGCAAACGGCATTGATTTATCTCTTTAATAGGAGATATTCCGGTTGTCTTTTTGTACAGTATAGAGAAATAATTGTGATGAAGTCCGAGCTTTTCCGCAAGAGCATTCACGTTGAATTCGGGATCACGGTAATTCTCTTCGATAAGCTTTTTTGCAGATACAACATAGTCATTGTCTGTACCGGGTTTTTCAAGCTCCCCTGCAAGAACGGAAAATAACATATGCATAAGTGAGATGCAGTATATCTTGTCGGAAAGGTTATCTTTATCAAATTTCTCATACATTTCATCAAAAAGCATTTCAATGTTTCGTCCGTCCTTTAATTCAACAAAAGGTTTGTTTTTTGTAATATTAAGGAGGGAAAGATATTTTTCGATTATTTCACCTTCTGCCATGATCCATTTGATAGTCCAGGGAGAGCCTTCCTCACAACGATAGGTAGCAAGGCTTTGTGGGAAGTTAACAAAAAAGCCTTTACTGAGAGTCAATGTTTTTCCGTCCTCGGTAGTCAGGGTAGCTCTTCCTTCTTTGATGTAATATATAAGATATCTGTCTTGGTCATAAGGACCGTATATATGGGAAATACTTCTGAATCGCTTTCCGCAATAATAAAGCTTTAAGTCCTCTCCAAAGGTGGTAAAAACTTTTTCTTCAAAAAAATTCATACACTTCATCTCCTTTACAAAAATGATAACATATAAAAGAGAAAATGTCCATATAAATATTAGATATTTCTATGGTATAAAGATAAAAAATATATATAATTTAACTATATATTGAAATGGAGGAAGTTTTATGAATAAACAGGAATTAACCGCCGCTGTAAAAAAGCTGGCATACGACCTCGGAGCCGATATGGTGGGCATCGCCCCCGTTTCACGTTTTGACGGACAGGCTCGGATGATTCATCCGAAAGCACATCTTCCCGAAGCAAAATCGGTAATTTGCTTCGGTATACACCACCCCGATGCATCGGTTGAATGGTGTGGCGAGCCTAACCCCAACTATCCCGAAGCCTTTCAGATTGGAATGATTCCAAAGCTTGATACAATGTGTTATCGTGTTGCGAAAATGCTCGAAAAAGAAGGCTTCACAACAGTTGCACAGCCTTGCAGTACCTATTGGCGACACAGACAGTACAAGGACGTTCCCTATGAGCATGCAGCTTCGTTTAGCCATATGGCGGCTTTTGTTGCCTGTGGCCTTGGTGAATACGGATATCACGGCATGGTTCTTTCACCCGAATACGGACCGCGCGAAAGAATTATTTGTATTATTACGTCAGCAGACCTTGAACCCGACCCACTGTACAGAGGAGAGCCGCTTTGCGATAAGTGCAAGATGTGTGCAAAGCATTGCATCGGTCTTAACTATGAAAAAGAAAAGCTCAACGTTCCAAATCAGATAGAATTTGAAATAGAAGGCAAGAAATTCAGCTATCTTAACATAAATCGTTGGCGTTGCTTCTACGGTGAACAGGCTCATCTTGACACTACAAAGCTTGCAGACCTTGTACATATAGACGAAGAGGGGATATATGAAGCGATAAAGACTGTTCCCCGAGTAGACAATCAGGGTTATATGTGCAGGTCGTTCAAATATTGCATGAATAAGCAGAACCGCCTGTGGGATAAGAAATACTCTCCCGGTCCTCGCAGAAAAAAGAAAATGTCGGACGTTTCCAAAGAAAAAATGCTCAACAAAATTGTTGAAATGGCAATTGCCAACGGTGCTGATCGTATGACAATAGCTCCTCTTTCCGATTTTGTAAATCTCAAGCATCTATTCGAAGACGGCTTCCGCACAGAACAGTTTTTCGATTACTTCACAACTGTAATTACCTTCGGACGTTCGGTGCAGGAATACAGAAAGGACGTTGACCTTGAGGCAAGAAATGCCATCCACGTAGAACGTCCCACAACAGACAGAATGACTCAATGCCTTATTGACGTTACACGCTATCTTGACGATTTGGGGTACGAGGCAATTCAGGATTGGACTTATACGGGCATTTCAAATTTTGATGCCGTACCGGGTGCAAAGGTAGAGGGAATTTCCAGACAGAATGCCGAAAATGCAGGCTGGCAGGAAGACGGAAAGGCGATTTACTCTGCTTCCGTTATTTGTAACATTCCCTTCGACCGCGAGACGAGAGTTCTTCGTGACTGGTCGGAAGATTGTTTCCCTACACTCGACCTTTCTTCTCCTATTTTCGAAAATGCTGAAATGGTCAGTGTTGGCGATATAGATTCTGTCAAATATCCGGGCATCGAAAGAATTAAGAAGCTTTACCCGGGATGCAAATCCATCGTTGCTATTGCAAACGAGCTCCCCGAAAGAATGGTAGAGCTTGCTTGTAATCAGGAGGCAGAGGACGGAGCCCCATATGCGTTTATGCACTATGAAACCCTGAAGGAGTGTATCTGGACAGGTGAAGACCTTTGCAGTGTGCTTAATAAACAAGGATATTTTGCAATCACCTTGCCCGACCTTGAGCCTGATTCTTATATGACGATAGGTAAGCTTGGCCGTCATATGCCCGACCTTGCTGCAAATGCTCCCTATGCCGCAGCGGCAGGACTTGGTAGTATCGGAAAGAGCGGAATGCTCATTCATCCTGATTGCGGACCTCGTCTCAGATTTGTTTTTGTTATTACCGATGCTCCTTTAACTGCAACTAAGCCCTTTACCGAAAGCCTTTGTGACAGTAGCTGTACCGCTTGCTCGGAGGCGTGTCCTATGAAGGCTCTTTCAAACGAGGCTTGTACCGACATTGTAATCCGTGAAGGTCAGACGTATAGGACTATGAAGCGTGACGAAACCCGTTGTATGTGGGCAAGATCACTCGCGCTTTCCGAGGGTGCGGGCTCGGGTATGCTGGGATGGCAGATTCCAAAGCTTGATGTCCCCGAAAGGATAACCGACGAAAAGATAGAAGAGGCATTGGATGCAAAGGATAAGATTCAGACACTTTGCTATCAGTGTCCTAACTTCACAGACATTATCGTTGAAAGGTGTCTCCAGGTATGCCCTGTAGGTAAAAAGCTTAAAAACGATTAGTCGAATGTCGACAAGGAGAAAAATGAAGATAAAATAAAAAAACTGTATCCTTTTGTGAAGGCATCAAGGTTCACTTCATTGAAGGATACAGTTTTTACTTATCTTATTTCGGGGAATTCGGTAAATACCCATTTGCCGTCAACGAATTCATAATGAAACTCAAACGCCTCGGTTCCGATAACCGTTACCGCATCCTCTCCGAGAACTTCAACGGTTACTTTTACCGTATATTTTGCATCGGAATTTTTTTCCACCATATAGTATTCGTTGCCCATATGAATATTTGAGCCTCTTATACCGAGCGTTGCGTAGAGCTCACCATTGCGGTTTATGTAGGAAATATTGTTGCTATTTAAAAATTCTTCGCAAAGCTCCCTTGAAAACAGACCCTCAAGGTAGTCTTCAAAGTCCTCGTAGCTGTCAAACTCATTGACTTTGTAATAGCGCCTGCCGTCAATTTCAATATATAGGTCGGACGCAGAGGGATATTCTTTTTGATGTTCAAGGATACTTGCGACTCTGAACCAGCTTGCTGCATTTGATGCGGCTTTGTAAGCGGCAAGCACCGTCTGTTCCTCCTCACCCATGTCGAGATGAAAATACTCTCTGTACATTTCGGCAATGGCGGCGGAGCATTCATCTCCGTATTTATTTATCATTTCCGAGGTCTTGTACTTTGCCTTGAAGGTGTAATCCGTTATTGCGCCTAACCTTGTGACTTCCTCTGTTTTCGTGTTGCGAAGCAACGCAAAGAACATCGGATATATTATTTTAACGTCGTCCTCGGATGGTGATATAGTGTTTTCGTAATAGTAATATTCCATATAGTAAAGCTCTACCGTCTCGTTGGCTTTTACTTTTTCGATATCAGCTGAATTGATCATTGCAACGTATCCGTAAGCAGCGCCCGATTTGTAATGCTTTGAATGAATTCCGAAGCCGATATCAAACGCATAGTCCACTGCATCTTCTGGGATTTCGGGAAATTTATGCGTCGTATCCCTGTCCGGAATAGGTGCATTTAGCTCTGTGCTTTTTTCGGTTATAACGTTGACGTCTTTGTCTTTTGTCGGCGTATCTTCGCTCTTTTTGTCCGTCAAAAGGAAGAATGCAACTAGAGCACACAGAATAAGAGCGGCTCCCGTTATCCACACGGCAGGCTTCTTATAGTTCAAAACTGATTTTATTCTTTCTTTAATTCCCTTTTCTCCAAAGGCGATAGGACAGGCTGATATAAAGCTTTTTTTGGTACTGCAATCAAGCAGAGCCTGAGCGTAGTCCGCACGCTCTGAGTCACTCATTCCTTTTATCGCTCTCTCGTCGCAGGCAGCTTCCAAATCACTGCAGAAAAGACTGTACGAGAGCCAAACCAATGGATTGAACCAATGAAAAGACAGTACAATAAAACCGAGGGGCTTCCACAGATGGTCAAGCCTTGATATGTGAATAAGCTCGTGAGCAATAATGTGAGATAGATTTTCATCTTTGCAGTCGGCTGGAATAAATATACGGGGCTTGAATATTCCGAACACGAAGGGAGTTGATGCATTACTCAGAGCATATACTTTTTCTTTCTTCTTTATCGCAAGACGGGTACGGGAAAAAAGTCTTACGTATGATACTGCAACATAAATAAGCATCGCGATAACACCAACTATCCATATTACAGACAGAATCGAATACAGCGACGGCGCTTCAAAGCGTACGCCTTCATAAACGCTTGCAGGATCATTTTCGGTGACAGGAGCTGGAAGCTGAAGAGGGAGCTTTATCTCTTCAACTGTTTTATCAGACGTAATTACGTTATAGACAACTTCCGCCCTTTTAGGTTGTACACTGTAAGGATTCTCTATAGTAAACGGACATATAAGCCGTAAAGCCACAAAACACCAAAGAATGAGATTTATCCACTTGGGCGATTTTTTGAAAATTGCCCTGATTATCATAACCGATAAAATAATAACACTTGCGGAAAAGCTCATTGACAAAATGCTTGAAAATACTCTTATCATTTCATACCTCCTTTTTTGGCGGTGTCTATCATTGCCTGCAGCTCGTTTATTTCGCTTTCAGTAAGCCTTTTGCTCTTTGTGAAAGCGGCAATAAAAGCGGGGAGAGAGCCCTCGAATTTCTTTTCAACAAGCTCGTCTATCTCGGATGCCTGAGCTTCTTCCTTTGAAACAAGAGAGGTTACTACCGTCTTTTCGTTTTTTAATACTCCTCTTTCCGAAAGTCTTTTGATTACCGTATAGGTTGTTGACGGCTTCCAGCCGAGCTTATCGAGACACAGCTTTGCAAGGTCAGGACTCTTTATGGGCTCGTTTTCCCATAGCAATAAGCAAAATCTGTATTCACTCTCAAAAATTTTCGGTGTCTCCATTTTTAACCCTCCATTCTAATGCGTTAGATTACAAATCCATTCTAACACGTTAGAATGGATTTGTCAATAATATTTTTAAAGACGTAAAGAAATGTAAGAAAAATGCACAGGAAAATTAAATAAGCTTTTAAAGAAAAAACAAGGCTATATGAGACTTTTTTCGGGCTTTCAAAAATCGTTAAAAGAGACATACCATAAATTTCTTTTTCAAATAAACCTGTAAATGGTAAAATCGTTTAAGAACAATCTCTTACATACCGCGCAAGTTTTTCAAAGAGCACGAAAATACTTGAAACATTACAGGGTTTGTGGTATATTGAATGCAGAAGCTAACTTTTAAAAAATCTTGGAGGAATGATTATGAAAAGGAGGAATGACTATGAAAAAGCCAAGTCTTTCATAGCTTACCTTAAGAGAAAAAATCGGTCAGATAAGTTTGTATCTCATCGGGTGCATTGGTGGGAAATAAAAATAGAAAAGAGATTATCGAAAAGAATGCATTCGGTGCTCTCTGGGTAACGGGCGATCAGAATTTTATGAAGGACTATATATTTACTCCAATCTCAAAGAAACGCAGATTGCCCTAGCCGACAAAATAATAGTATAGCTTAAAGGCGCGCCATTTGGATGTTTTAACCAATGACGCGCTATTTTTTTGTGCAGGATGAAGACGTAAAAAACTTGACTAAATATTAAAATTATGATAAATTTTTAACAACTGTTTATGTGGGAAATTTCCATATTTAATCTTCAGAAAAATAAATCCGAAAAAGGATAAAATTTAGGAGGAAAAAATGTTTAAGAACAAGCTTTTGCGCATTGCGGTTCTGACTTTAGCTTTGGTTATGCTTTTGTCTGCTTCCGCATTTGCCGAAGAAACAGAGTCGAGCGAAGATACCACCTTGACCTTCGGTATCTTTTCCGACGTTCATAGCTCGTCAGCGTCAACTCCCTTGGCGAACGTTATGAACAATATTGAAACCCTTGCAGGCGGCAACGAGAACGTTGACGGTATTTTGATGGTAGGCGACATCGCTTATCTTAACGACGTACAGCAGCCGCAGGCATCCACCTACAACTTTATCAGAGATAACGCTGACCTCGCTTATTTCAAGAGTGCGGGCAAGCTCGTTTATGCTATGGGTAACCATGAGTTTACCCAGGGCACAAAGGATCCTGATTCTATAGCTCTTGCAAAAGAGGTCTTTACCGAGCAGGTTGGGGTTTCTCCCGAAAGCCACACAGTGCTTGGCGGTTATCACTTTATTACCGCAGGTCCTTACGACTACGACGTTGGGGGACTCTCTGCCGAGCAGGAGCAGTACGTAATCGATGAGGTTACAGAGGCTCTCAAAGACGGCGAGAATAAGCCTGTATTCGTGCTTATTCACCATCCCATCGACGGCGTTCTTTATGGCTCCGGCTCTAAGAGACACTCCGATGAGTTTGTTGAATTCCTCAAATCTGAACCCAGATTGTTCATTTTCAACGCTCACACCCACTATCCTACCTCCGACCCCCGTTCTATCAGACAGATTGAGGGCGGTGCTACGTTTTTATATACAAGCTGCGTAGGAAGTGGCGGAAATGGCGTCACCAACCCTTATGCAGACGGACGTCACGACAACACCAAAGCCGCACCTCAGGGCTATATGATGTTTATCGATACCGAGACCAACGTAGTTACTCTCAAGCGTTTCCACGTTGATTCAACTCCCGAATATATTGATGCAGAGGACTGGGTATTCGACGTTCCTGCAATGGTTGCAGAGAGCGAAAAGGATACCGTTGACCTCGACGTTTACAAATATACCTACGAGGAAAGAGAAGCGAACAGTGTAGCTCCCGTATACAAGGCTGAGGACGCTATTAACGTAACAGAGCTTACAACGAAGCTCATTACCTTCAACTTCCCCGTGGCAACCGCTGCGGCAGACGGCGAAGACAATATGGTAGGCTACTACAAGATAGAGCTTTACAACAAGGCTACAGGTAAGACCGAAACCATAAAGTTTATCAGCGACTACTTTATGAAGGCGCCTACACAGAGAACTTCTTACTCAAGAACCTTCTCAAGTCTTTCTTACGACACGGAATACAAGCTTACTGTAACTCCCCTTAATATGTGGTACAAAGAGGGCGAGCCTCTTGTGCTTGAATTCAAGAGCGAAGGTCTTCCTTCTAACCTTGGTAAGATTTTAGGCTACGACGAGACCTACTATGCCGCACCCGTTTCTATCAATGCATCGGGCGACGGTATGGAGATTGATACGTCCGCGGCATTCAAGCTTACAGAGGACAACAACAAGCGTCTTGCGGGTCTCTATGCGGTATCAAAGGATACCGGCTTCGCAACAAGGACTGTTTTATACGTATATGGCTCCAAAGAAGCAAGAGAAGACCTCTACGAGATGCCTAACGGAAAATATTCACTTCTTTCGGGAGGCGGCAGCGGAAAATTCTCACCCGGTAATTTCTCCTCTAACGTATGGATTGGCGCGGCCGGTGCCTCAACCTTCTTTTCCGACAGCCAGTGGTCTCGCGCTAACATGGTTAACTACGTTTTTGCAACCGATGACCCCGAGGGAACAGAGGGCGGTAAGACAGCGGCTGAAAAGAAGCTTGAAGCAATGAACAAGATGATAACCGCTGTAAAGAACGAGAATGCATACGTTACCTATACCTTCAGTGGAAAAGGCGTTACCCCCATTTCCGAGGCTGACACCTTTAAGTTCGGTTTCTTCCTTCATTCTAATCTCGGTTCAATGAACCTTACCATAAATAATAACGCTTATCGCTTTGTGGCATACGTAATGGACCTTGACGGAAAGGTTACAACACACTCCACAGTTAAGGATGGCTTGACCCTTAAAACAGGAAGCTCTACAAACGTTGCGACTTACGCTACTGTCAACTTCAAGACAGACGAGTGGGATATAGCTCTTCCCGAGGAAGGTTACCTCGTGGCATGCAGAATATACCCCTACCACGGCGTAAATGACCCCGCAGATATAACACTTACCTGTTCTAAGAGCACCGCAGGAGCGGTTGGTTCAGGAGACAACGTAAGATTCGTTGCAGCTCCCTCCACCTATACTGTAGACGTTCCCAAGGCAGAAAAGCCCCGTGGCATCACAGTTGAAGGCAAGACCTTCAAGGGACTGGATAAGCTCAACACCTACTACGTAGCTCCTTATAGCATAAACGGCATAGATAATACGAAGGCTATTGAAATAACAGGAGTTACCTCATATACTCTCCCCGAGGGCTCGGTAGGTCTCTACGGCATCTATTTCAAGGGTAACGACATTGACCTTATATCGTCAGATGCATTTGTAACCTACGTAAGAGGTCCCTATGCACCCCGTGCAGATATAATTGAAGTCTGGAAAGCAGGGGACAAGACAGTTGACGGCTCGATAATTTCTGCAGGCAACAGCTGGATAGGCAAGCTGAAGCACGCTTCCTACAAGAACGCATTTTACCCCGGCTTCGTTGCTCATAACACTACCACCTACACAGGCTATGGTGACATCGGAATTATCGCCGACGGACACTTCACCACATCATATGCTCAGAACCTCTGGGACGGAAGAGCGGCAAATGATACTACAAAGATTGCTACTGCTTTTAAGAACCTTTGGGATGAAGGTCATAAGTACGTAGTTAAATACGCGCTTACCGATGAGGAAATCATCCCCATCACCGAAGTGAATAAGTACACCTTCGGACTTAAGAGAGAACAGGGCTTCCTCATCTTTAACAACAACACCGTTCGCTTCGATGCATACGTTATGAATAAAGACGGTGAGACAGAGATATATACCCGCTATTTCAAGAACACGATACTCGGAGAAAAAAATAACCCTACTAAAGAAATCCTCTACGAGGTTGACTTTACCACTGCAACCGGTTGGGAAAAGGCTCTTCCCACAGACGATGATTGTTATTTCGTAGGCTTTGCGGTTTATCCATTCTGGGATATCGGTAAGGAATCAGACCTTGTATTCGATCCGGTAGCAAGACCCACACACAACACAAGAGCTCAATTCAGACACGTTAAGAGCGGATATTCTATTGATATTCCTCAAGACAGCGCTCCGAATAACATCGAGCTTGACGGTAATACCATCAAGAATCTTGATGAAACCAAAACCTACGTTATAGCGCCCTACGATATAACGGGCAAGGGCACAGGCATAGAAATCAAGAACGCTACCACCTATACCTTCCCCGCAGATGCAGTAGGTATCTACGGCATCAGCGTAAAGGGTGACGGTGAATATTTCGGCAATTCCGATCCTGTTATAATCTTCGCAAGAGGCACCTATAAAGCACGTCAGGATATTCACGATCGCGCTACTACAGGAGAGTGGGTTGGATACTATAAGATCGGTTCAACTCCTAAGCTCGGCTCCTTCAGCTATTCGGGTAGCTGGGGACATCACAGCTCCTTTACTGTGAACGGAATCTGTACGCAGAGCGACCATATATCAAGCGATATCTTTAAGACATTCTACAATGCATACACCGCTGAAGGCGCTGACGATGACGATAAGAAGGCTGCATATGCGACTATGCTCGCGTCATCTAATATCGAAAATGCCCACCTCAAGTACAATATGGCGGCTGACGAAATCATACCCATCTCTGAGGTTGTTAAGTATTCCTACTCTGTAAAGAAAGAACGAGGCGGCTTCGACTATAATAATCAGGTATCCGAGTTCATCGCCATTATAATGGACGAAAACGGAAACCTTAAGGAATATACCTATCAGCACGCTAAAGCAAACTTCAGCCCAACGGCAGTAACGAAGACGGTAGACTTCAAGAATAATGAATCCGCTTCGGGTAAATGGATAGACGCTCTTCCCACAGAAGGCTATCTCGTAGGCTTCAGGCTTATGGTTTATGCAAATATCAGCGACATTAATAACGCCGTAATAACAAAGTATGATTATGGTACGAGAGCTCTTGTTAATCCCGCTACCGAATACGTTATTGACGTTACCAAGTCTGCTGCTCCCGAGGGCATCACAACTGAAGGCACAACCTTCAAGAACCTCGACCCCGAAAAGACTTATTTTGTTGCTCCCTACACGGTAGTAGGCGTAACCGAAGCAGATAAGAAGAAGGTTACAGGTGTAGCTTCGGTAGATATCTCCGCCCTTTATGAAAATCTCGTAGGTCTCTACGGCATCTACTATGCTGCCGATGACTACTACACTGATTCTGACCTCGGCGCGGTTATCTACGTTGCAGGCTCTGTTGAGGCAAGAAAATCACTTGGTAATCTTGTGACTCGTACTTACACCTGGAATAACGGCGCAAATTCCGTTGAATATGAATGCGCAGATTTCCTCAAGCATACAGAGAGCAAAACAGAGTGGGCTCTCGGCAAGCTTGCAGGTGCAGAGTACTTCATTTATCTGGGCAAGGACTACAACTCCTACAAGTCTGACTGGATGTATGACGTTCCTTCCTCCAAGGCACTTTACGAAGCAAAGCAGAAAAATGACGGAAGCTATGAACAGCTTCAGAAGCAGGCGGAAGCGACTCTCGAAGGAATATCAATACGTTATGCATATGCTCCCGAGGAAATCATCCCCATCAGCGACGTTATCGAAATGAAGTTCGCGGCAGGTATGGGTACGACGTACGTTAACGTAGCAAATCCCAAATATAAGTACGTTCTCTACGTTATGAACACTAGCGGTACTGTAACACAGCACACACTCATAACTAAAACAAGAGATATTACAGGCGACGTTCAGGCCGCAGTGAACGAAGAAACCATCCGTCCCTCCGACTTTAAGGACCTTCCTTCAGAGGGCTGGATAATCGGTTATAAGTTCTATCCTTACGGTGCGGTTGAATCTAAAAATATTACCTACCGTGATTCTCAGATAGCATCTTCAAGCACACAGTATGCCGTTAACTTCAAGGTGCCTGTTCTTGATTTCGATGGATACTATACCATCGTTGAAGACTACGCCGACTTCGGTATGAGCCTTCTTCTTGACGGCAAGATTGGTATCAAGGTGACGGCAGACGCTGATGAAACGGTAACAGGTCTCACCGTATCAAACGTAGTAGGAACCGATTCCTACCTTGACTTCGGTTCGAATGGTTATGCTGTTTTCTACTTTAATCCTAAGGACGTAGCGGATGCAACCGTATCGTTTGATATAAACTATACCGATAAAGAGGGTGCCGAAACCAAGAGCTATACCCTTACAATTACGGATTACGTTGATGCTCTTAAATCTTCAACAGACGAAAAGGTTGTAAATCTCACCACTGCCTTTGAAAATTACTTCAAGGCGGCGGCAGACTACTTCGACGATGAGATAACAGAGGTTGAAGCACTTGCAGGGCTTAGCGAAGACGAGCTTGCAGACCTTGGTTCTAAGGTTGTTCGTGATAGAGAGGGTGCAGTAGCAGGACTTGAGTTCCATTCCACCTCACTTATTCTCGAAGAGGACACAACCATTCGTCATTACTTCAAGATAACCGATTCATCGATTACTACAAATGCAGACCTTGAAGCCTACACCGTTGAAGGCGGCAGCGCACTCAAGCTTGCAAACACAATCACCGATGCAAAGAACAGATATGCATACACCGACGTTGAAGGCATTTCTTCAAACGAGCTTGCAGTATCCAAGACCGTAAAGATTACGGATGCGGAGAACGCCTTCTTACAGGTTGACTTCAATGCACTCTCTTACGTTGATATCTGTCTCGAAGAAGAAGACGCAAAGCTTCAGAACCTTATAAAGGCTCTTTACAGATACTCGGTAGCATCCGACGCGTACATCGCAGAATAATTTCCAAAATAGCATTAGAAAAGGACAGAGAAGTTTACTTCTCCGTCCTTTTTCTTCTTGCAATATAGTAATAGATTTATATTTTACACAAAAAAACACGGCAGAGTATATTCTCTCTGCCGTGTTTCGTTTAAGCGTCTTAACTTAATTATTCTTCGGGCTCTGCTCCGAAGCCTTCGGGTCTTGTGCCCCAGCCTGCAGCTCTCATATGGTCCTCTGTAATCTTGGAGGAAGAAACCATATAAACCTCGTGATTTTCATAGTCTGTAGCAGCTCTGATAAGAACCTCGAAGTAAAGCTCGTCAGTACCGGAAACAGAAGTATTTGTGATACTCATGCTGATAACGTATCTGAAATATGAGTCGGACTTAGTAACCTTCTTTGAGTTAACTGTGTAGCTGTAAGAGTTACCAACGGTCTCCATAGCAGCTGTTTCTGCAAGGTCCTTTGCAAGTCTTTCCATAGCAGACTTGTTGGAGTTGTAAATCTTTTCATCCTCGGGAGTGAGTGTACCTGCACTGAGCTCTTCCTTGGGAAGACCAACAGCAACTCTGTTTTCCTTAACCATCATTCTGGTGAGGATAACGGCAACCTCATATCTCTGGATGGATTTATCGGGAGCACAGTTGAACTTTGCGTCAACGCCTCCAACGATACCTGCTCTGTAAAGCTTGTATACTGCGGGTGCGTAAGATTCAGTCATCTTAACGTCGGGGATGAAGTCGTCGGGAACGTTGTTTATAGCTTCAAGTGCGGAAGCGGGAAGCGCGTTCGCGAAGATTTCCATATAACCTGCACGGGTTGCATCCTTATTGTATTCATAGTCCTTTGAGATGATACCGTTGTTCTTACAGTACTCAACGTATGTATCATACCAGTTAACAGTACCGTTTCCGAGTGTAACGGAGCCTGTGGTGTAGCGCTGATGCATACAAGCGGCAAGCTTAACTGCCTCGGCATAGGTCATATTCTCAAGGGGCTTGTAGGTGCCAACGCCCTTACCGTTGATAAGACCCATCTCAAATGCACTCTCAACAGCTTTGTAATACCAGTCGCTTTCCTTTACGTCTGTGAAAGAAGCAGCTTCTGCTACAATAGCAACAGACATAACGGAAATAATGGTTGCAAGAATTAAAACAAGTAACTTTTTCATTTTATACCTCCACTTATTTAAAGTGGAAATATTGTACCATATTTATATGCTTTTGTCAACTGAAAATGTGAAAGTTGGCATATGCCTGCTAAAGTCTCCTCTTATTGACAACCCCTCTTCTTTATGATATATTGAATACAGAAAACAGACCTTGGAGGAAAAATGGCAGTTATTGAAATATCTTCACTTGACGCACCCGAGCTTGACGTTTATCTGAGATTTACAGAGAATAATCTCCGCAACAGACTCGACCCCGAAAACTCCCTCTTTATCGCAGAGAGCCCCAACGTCATAAGAACGGCTCTGGACAGTGGACTTGAGCCTGTGTCTCTTTTTTGCGAGAAGAACCATCTTGCCGAGGATATAATGGCAAGGGTAGGGGATATTCCGGTGTACCTCGCCGAAAAATCACTTATTTCAACTCTAAAAGGCTATGCCGTCACCCGCGGTATGCATTCCGCAATGAAGCGCCCTACCCCGAAAACGCCGAAGGAGGTACTCACCGCGTCAAAGTGCATAGCGGTTCTTGAAAATATAGTGGATGCCACCAACGTGGGTGCAATCTTTCGTTCGGCAGCGGCACTCGGCATCGATGCACTACTACTTTCTCCCGCCTCCTCCGACCCTCTGGTGCGCAGATGCGTTAGAGTGAGTATGGGAACGGTCTTTCAGATTCCATGGGCGTTTCTTACCGGTGAGTTGTATGAAAACGGTATAGATATCCTTCATGACTTTGGCTTCAAGACTGTTGCAATGGCGCTTTCGGATAACAGTGTGAGCCTGGACGACGATGTATTGAAAAGGGAAGAGAAGCTTGCGATAATACTTGGTACCGAGGGCGACGGTCTGAAAAAAGAAACAATAAACGCCTCGGATTACGTCACGAAAATTCCTATGCACAACGGGGTAGATTCCCTCAACGTATCGGTCGCCGCCGCCCTTTCCTTTTGGGAGCTTAGAAAAAGATAAAATTAAACCGCAAGGCTTAAAACGTCTTGCGGTTTTTGAATAAATATCCTTTGTTTTTAAAAAAATAAGTGAGGAGTATTATATTTTATGAAAGGAAAGTAATTATGACACAAAACACAGAAATGGAAAGATTCAAGCAGTATCTTACAGAGGAGGAGAGAAGTAAGAACACTATAGATAAATATGAAAGAGACGTAAGATACTTTTTTTATTGGCTCAACGGCAGAACGGTGGATAAGCCTCTTATCCTTGAATACAAAAACGAGCTTTGCAAAAGCTTTGCACCCAAAAGCGTCAATTCGATGCTCTCATCCCTCAATAGCTTTTTTTCCTTTTTGCAGCGTCCCGACCTTAAGGTCAAAACGTTGAAGATTCAAAGACAGATTTTTGCCGACGATGACAGAGAGCTTACAAAGGGGGAGTACGAGCGCCTCTTGAAAGCCGCAAAGGCTCAGAACAATTTAAGACTTTATTATCTTATGCAAACTATCGGAAGTACGGGTATAAGAATATCCGAGCTTTCTTATATTACGGTAAATGCCGTAAAGACGGGAAGGGCTCATATTAACTGTAAGGGTAAAATGCGACAGGTTTTTCTGCCTCGTGGACTTTGTAAAATGCTGTCGGAATATACAAGGGAAGAGAGAATAAAGGACGGCTCGATATTTATTACAAGAAGAGGTAAGCCTCTCAACCGCTCTAACGTATGGAAGATGCTAAAGGACCTGTGCCGTACCGCAGGCGTCTCTGCAAAGAAGGTGTTCCCTCACAATTTCAGACATCTATTCGCCCGTACCTTCTATCAGCTTCAAAGAGATATCGTCCGCCTTGCCGACGTACTTGGCCATTCTAACGTCAATACTACCCGAATTTATACCGCCGAAACAGGTGTTTCTCACTTAAAACAAATAGAAATGCTCGGACTTCTTCGATGCTGAAAAAAACAAAAAAGCACGTTGATTTTCATCAACGTACCTTATCACATAATGGTTGTTATGTAGTAAACATATGTGCAGAAAATACATATACTATTTTTTGCGTGCTTTATTTTATCATAAAAGCTTTTATTTGTAAATACTTTTTTTGAAATTTTATATACTTGCCACAAAAAGCGCACAAAAAAAGGACCCTTTTGTATATATTTTACAAAAGAAAAAAATTTTTTAATATAGATTGACAATTTATTGTCAATCTTTTTTTGATAAATCACAAAAAAATAAGTGAAAGTTGTAATAAATCAAAATAAAAAAGTAAAAGTTATATGCCGATAGTTATGCATTTTTTCGAGTTCACTACATAACAACCATTATGTTGTATTTATGTTGTGCGGCATTTTTTATAAGGACCACTGAACACTTGTTTATCCGCTTCGTGCTTTTATCAGCAAGGGCAAACACCTGTTTTGTGGGATGTTTTTTTATAGGGACCACTGAACACTTGTTTATCCGCTTCGCTGTTTATCAGCCAAGGCAAACACCTGTTTTGTGGGATGTTTTTTTATAGGGACCGCTGAACACTTGTTTATCCGCTTCGCTGTTTATCAGCCAAGGTAAACACCTGTTTTGTGGGATGTTTTTTTATAGGGACCGCTGAACGCTTGTTCATCGTTAAAATACAGGAGGTAAAAAATGAAAGCGAACGTCACTCGAGAAGAAGCTGAAAAGGTTCTTAATAAGGGCTTTGAATACCTTGTAACCCATGGCATCGAAAATGCATCTCTCAGGTCGATAGCCTCGGGTATCGGATGCAGTCCGTCCAATCTTTACAACTATTTTGAGAGCAAAGATGATTGCATAATTGAAATAGCAAGACACGGGTTTCTAAAAGCGGCTAATGCATTAATTGACTACGCCCTGAAAAACGTTAATGATCTTAAGCGTTTTTTCGATACCTTCCTTGATGTAGTGGACAAGAATATTGATGAGCTACGTACGGTGTACCAAGTTGCGACAAGTCCCGTATACGGCGAGCGTATGAGGGAGGAGGCTGAAAAGCTCCAACCGCTTTACCACATGTTTATAAAAAATCTTTCGGAAATTACCTGTTGCAAAGAAGAGCTTTTGCTCCCTTCGGTCTTTAATTTTATTTCGATCATTTTAGACTATGCTGTATGGTATGACCGCCCTGTTACTGAAATTCAACTTAATGACCTATATGAAGCTATTGTTCTGAAAATTAAAATTTCAATGTCGTGATTTCAGGAGGTGCGATTTGAAAAAAGCATTACACGTTATAAAAACAACCACAGTTTGGCTTATTGTAGCACTTGCGGTATTTATGATGATATTTACCGTTATTTCGGTTACTACATTTAACCGCAACGACCGTGACCTCTTCGGCTA
This sequence comes from Eubacteriales bacterium, assembly GCA_045594565.1. GTDB lineage: Bacteria > Bacillota > Clostridia > Oscillospirales > SIG627 > RGIG6353. The sequence goes on along the minus strand of JAZNYT010000103.1, from coordinate 15,121 downwards.
CAAGGCTTACATAGTAAATTCGGACTCCATGGCGGCAACCGACTTCGACGCAGGCGACCTTATCTTCGTCAAGGAGGTTTCACCCTCCACCCTTAAGGAAGGGGACATTATCACCTACGTTTCCCAGAACAGCGACAGCTTCGGCGAGGTAATCACCCATAAAATAAGAAAGCTTACCACCGATGCAAAAGGAGACCCCGGCTTCATCACCTACGGTACAACAACAGGGGAGGACGATTTGACGATAGTCACTCATCCTTACGTGCTTGGTAAGTATACCAGCCGTCTTATAGGCGTGGGTACCTTCTTTAATTTCCTTAAAACTCCTCAGGGCTACATAATCTGCATCTTTATTCCCTTTATGCTCTTGATACTTTATCAGGGTATAAACTGTGTACGTCTTTTCCGTCGTTATAAAGCGGAGCAGACCGAAGCTATGGAAAAGGAAAAGGCGGAAATCGAAAAAGAAAGAGCTGAAAATGCCAAGATGCTTGAAGAGCTTCAGGCACTCAAGGCAGAGCTTGAAAAGAAAAAAGACAGCGAAAATAAAACGGAATAAAAGCCATGGATAATACAATGACAGCATCGTATTTCTTTATTATTATAATTTTAGCGTTTTTCTTCATAACCCTTTTTATTTCGTTTGTTCGCTGGAGTGTTGAATTTTCAAAGGAGCTTCGAGCGTTAAATATAGAAATAAAAAGATGCACAGGCGCTGAGCGTAATTACTACGTGCAGAAACGCAGAGCACTTATTTTGTCAATTTTACCATTTGTAAAATATTGAATTTTTTTAAGGAGGTCATAAAAATGACAAAGACAAAGCATTCACTTATGATGAGCGCGATAGCACTTCTTCTTTGCTTTTCAATGCTCATCGGAACAACCTTCGCTTGGTTTACGGATAGCGTTACTTCAAGTAACAACGTCATCAAGTCAGGTACGCTTGATGTAACAATGGAGTGGCTCGGTGCAGATGCTGATCCTGAAACCAGCACAGCTTGGAAGGATGCATCTACGGGGGCTATCTTCAATTCGTCTCTTTGGGAGCCCGGTTATACCGAGGTAAGACACATCAAAATTGAGAACGAAGGTTCACTTGCTCTCAAATACGTTTTGAACATCATTCCGTATGACGAAAACGGCGTAAAGATAACTGATGTTACCACTCTCGATAATCTCGCTGACGTTATTGATGTTTACTATCTTGATCCGGCAGAGAAGATTGAAAGAGATGACCTTGACGGAAAGACACCTATGGGAACTCTTCGACAAGCTCTTGCAGGGCTTTCCGCTACCGCTAACGGAAATCTTAAAAGCGGTGATAAGCACGTTATAACTCTTGCTCTTAAAATGAGAGAAGAAGCAGGAAACGAATATCAGAACAAGATGGTAGGAACTGATTTTTCTATTCAGCTTCTTGCAACACAGCTTAACTCTGAAGAGGACTCCTTTGACAAGAACTATGACGTTGATGCTGAATATGAAAAACTTGATACCGCTGATACATGGGATGGCACTGCCGATTTTGCACTCTTCGGTCTTCCACGTAATGCATCAGAGACCGATATAGAAAACGTAAGCCTTGCCGAAGATGAATATATTATTTCTACTGCAGAGGAACTCGTTGCTTTCGCAAAACTCGTAGATGCTGGAAAAAACTTCGCAGATAAGACGATAAAGCTTGCTTCCAACATCGATTTGTATTGTGTAGATGCAAACGGCGAAACTGTAAGCTTTGACCCTATTGGATATGGATATGGTGTAGTGTTCAAAGGAACTTTTGATGGTCAAGGTCATACAATTTCTAATATGTATCAGAACGGTTGGGCTCTTGGATTAGACTATAGTACCGAGGGCGGAGGATTGTTTGCATCTGTAGTTGATGCTACGATCAAGAACGTTATTATCGACAAAGCCGAAATTGTTATGGAATGTATAGATATGGGTGCTGTTGTTGGTTACTCCTATGGCAATTGCACATATGAAAATATCATTGTCAAAAATTCCACTATTGCTAACTATAACAGATATACAGGTGGTGTAGTCGGTGAAGTAAACGGTAAACAGACATTTAAAAACGTTGATGTAATTGATACTACAGTATCAGCTTTGTGGGGAACTTACGATGCTTCTTTGGGTGGCATCGTAGGAGGTAAGTGGGGCAACGCAGAATTGACTTTTGAAGATTGTGATGTTTCTGCTAAACTGGATGCATTCAACGATGCATGCTCTAACTACCAATACTACAATTACCGTCTTTGCGGTATGCTTATTGGTATGAGTGAAGAAGTTACTGACGGAACGGCTACCGCATCTTATTTGACTTGTAAGAATTGCACGGTAACTTATGGTGATTGGGTAAATTATACATATTGTGAATCCGAATCTTACGGTAAGGGTTCGTATGCAGCTGCAGATGAATGGAAATTCAAACGTGTTCAGGCAGGCTATGCCACCGATGGCGTAGATGCAAACCATACGCATGACACGGATGAATCTCACGAAGAATTGCTTACATTTGATCAACTTTTCGGTGGAGATAAGGGTGTAAGTGGTGGCAAAACTCACGACGGCGTAACAGTTATCTATCCTAACAACTAATTCAATCCCGTCCTATCCCTCAAACGAGGGATAGGCGGCAATCAAAGGGCAAAAATGCTTTGCATTTTAATGTAAGAGGTAAGACGTAAAAGTGAAGACGTAAGGTGTCAGCAAAGCACACATAAGCTTATTATCCATTCACTACTTCTTATTACTTCAAAGCTTCTGTGTAGTTTTTGCCCTTTGATTGCCGATAACTCGAAAGGAGTTTAACGTATGAATACACTTAAAAAAATTTGGAGCATCACAACTACAGTTTTAGTTGTGTTATTTGTTCTCATGGCAGTGTTCCTTATGGGATCACGGCTTATGGGCTATAAGGTGTTTACCGTAGTGTCAGGGAGTATGGAGCCTGAATACAAGGTAGGGGACCTCATTTACGTAGAGCCGATATCACCCCTTGACGTGAACGTCGGTGACCCCATAACCTTTGTCCTTGACGAAAATCTTACTGTAGCCACACACAGAGTTGTGGAAATAGATGCCGAAAACAAGCATTTTTATACTAAGGGAGATGCAAATAAGGCCCCCGATGCAACACCTGTTCACTTTAATAACCTTATAGGCGTTCCAAAATTTTCACTGCCTAAGCTAGGCTACGTATCCGACTTTATTCAAAACCCGCCCGGCACCTACATAACAGTCGGTATTGCTATTGTTCTTATGGCTATTGTCTTTCTTCCCGACCTTTCGGGAAAGAAGAAAAAAGAAGACGAAGAAATAAAAGAGTTTATAAATTCGCCCTCAAGCGATGATATAAAAAATAATTAAAGGAGGACATTTTGAAATGAAAATGACCAAAAAGAAGATTTTTGCGATTTCCCTTATTGTGTGTGCTATTGCAATTCTTTCTCTCGGCACACTCGCTTGGTTCACTGACAGTGACAGCGTAACCAATGAGTTTATGGTTGGTGATTCCACTACCGTTGATCCCGATGAAGTATTCGGCATTGACGCATGGGAAGAGGTTGATACCGACCGTGACCCCGCAACTCCTCTTGTTGAGATAGGCAAAGGAGACACCACCGAGAATTCTGCGACTTACGAGCTTATTCTTCCCGGTGAAGTAATGACTAAAAAGCCCTATCTTACTAACACAGGCGTTCATCCTCAGTACGTTCGTGCTATTGTTACCGTTACTGAGGCGGATATCCTCAAAGTTGCTATGACTCCCAAGGATTCCGAAGTAAGCGTTTGGGAAGATGTTAAATTATTCCTTCCCGGAACAAGCGATAAGTGGGAGCTTGCACATAAGTACTACACAAACAAGGACACCTTCGTATTCGTTTATTACTACAATGAGGTTCTTGAAGCAAAAGCTACAACAGAACAGCTCTTTGACGCTGTAGTTATCCCTACAGAGCTTACTAAGGAGCAGGCAGCTGAAATGGATAAGTTCAATGTCTCTATCGTTGGTCAGGCTATCCAGTCCGAGCATCTTGCAGACGTAACAAGTGCTAAGGAAGCATTTGCAAAGTATTGGGATGAGGAGGGTGTTGTTGCAGGCGTAGTGATTGATAAAGATTTAGCGAATGATGATGACGCACCTGTTTCAATTTCTTATCCTGTTACCGGTAATCTCGGTACCTTTACAGCAACTCCCATCAGCTACGATCCAGCAAATTATACCGATCCCAGTATGCCCGGCGTTCTTATGATGAGCGATGCTACCGCAACGCTCAAGTCGGGTGCAAGCTTGGTTGACGTTCCCGCTGATGAACAGAACGTTACGATGTATATCAAGAATACAGACCTTACTATTGAAGCCGGCAGTAAGTTTATTACCAGTGCACATGGTACCGGTCAGATAATTCTTGAAAACGTAACTATCAATGGTGTAAAGGTTACTTATAGCAACATTGACACCATTGTTGCAGAATACGTTACCGGCTTCACAAGCACCAATTTTATGATGTAACAATTAACTCAATTTTTTAATTGAAACGGTTTTGGTTTTATGACTTTATAAAATATCGCAAAAGGAGAAAAGTAATGACTAAAACAAAACATTCACTTTTTATGAGTGCAATAGCACTTCTTCTCTGCTGTTCAATGCTCATAGGAACAACATTTGCTTGGTTTACAGATAGCGTAACATCAAGCAACAACAAGATTCAGTCAGGTACCCTCAAGGTAGACCTCGAGCTTCTTGATAAGACTACAGATACATGGAACTCTATCAAGACAAGCAAAGCTCCCATTTTTAACTATGATAATTGGGAACCAGGCTACACAGACGTTAAGATTCTTAAGATCGAAAACGAAGGCACACTTGCTCTTAAATGGGTAGCACAGTTTACGTCAACAGCAGCACTTTCTATTCTTGCTGACGTTATCGACGTTTACGTTGACACAACAGTAACGTCCTATCCTACCGATAGAGACGCTGTTGCAAACTGGACTTATGCAGGTACTGTTAAAGAGTTTGTTAACACTATTGAACAGACTACAAACGGTATACTTAATCCTAAGAATACTGCAGGCGACACAGCATACCTCGGTATTGCTCTCAAGATGAGAGAAGAAGCAGGCAACGACTATCAGGGCAAGGATCTTGGCGGTGCATTTGATATTGTAATTTACGCAACTCAGCTCACCTCTGAGGAAGACAGCTTTGATGAAAATTATGACAAGGATGCCGTTGTAACTGCAACTTCAAGTCAGGTTACCCTTCCTGCAATCGGTGAAGCTGCAGTTGAACAGACTATCACAACTCCTATTGAGAATAACGTAACACTTACCCTTTCGGCTGATTTTCTTTCTGACCTTGCACAGGTAACAGATGCTCCTGCTTCGGTTGCACTTTCTCATGCAGAGCCCAGAATCAACACATCAAACAATACAGTTACACTTGACCACATTGACCTTATCGACGAAAACGGCGACGTTATCGACCTTGAGGCGCTTGGAAACGATGAACCTATAACCGTTAAGTTCAACGTTGGTAATGCATTTAACGTTGGTGATACAGTAATCGTATATCACGACGGCGAAATAGTAGCTTCTCCCGTAGTTGATGCAGACAAGAACATTACCTATACTGCAACTCATTTTTGTGAGGTAACTGTTGGTTACAACGACGGTAAGATTGATACCGCTAAAGAATTGTTAGTAACAACAGCAGCAGCAGAGGATGGCGACGTTATTACTCTTGCAGGAAATATAGAGTTCAATAAAGATGCATACAGCGATAACGGTGGATGGAAAGACGGTCTTTTATATGTTGGTGACAAGAGCTTTACTATTGATTTGAACGACTATACAATAACCAACGATTCATTCATTAACGATTATTTGCTCAATTTCAAAAACGATGGTGAAAAGGAAAACGTTATCACAATCAAAAACGGAACTTTGGATGCAACTTCAAGTGCTTATTGTGCTGTTTGCACATCTACCACCAGCACACAGAAGGTTACCATCAACCTTGAAAATATAAATCTTTACGGCAATAACAGCAATGGTTCTGTTGCAAAAATCAGAGGCGGAGCAGAATTGAACGTTAAATCCGGAACTGTTATAAATGGTAAAAACAGCTATTTGGGTATTGAATCATGGGCAGCTACTATTAATATCTACGATGGTGCTGAGATTTATCAGAACGGTACCACAAGCTACAACGGATGTCTTGTCGGTGTCGGCGGAAATGGTACAATTAACGCATACGGCGGTTACGGTAAGGGCGCCAAGGGCGGATTTATTGCCATGACAAGCGGCGGTACTATCAATGTATACGGCGGTAAGTGGATTGCTAACAAAGATGGATCCATAGGCGATAACAGCAACCTTTACGTTTTAACTGCACAGAGCAATGCTAATGAGCCGGGCTTTGCCGGCGGAGCATTTATCAATGTTTACGGTGGAACCTTCCGCGGCGGAATGGACGCATGGGTACTTAACAACGTACCGGACGAGCAGGCAGGGTTAAATATAAGCGGCGGTAACTTCAACGCTAACCCCGAAAGATATGTTGTAAGCGAAAGACAGCTTGTTAAAAACGATGGTATCTGGACTGTTGGTACTTCTATTGTAACAACTGCAGATGAGCTTAAAGCGGCAATCAAGGGTGCTAATGATGGTGATGCAATTCTTATTGCAAACGATATCACCGTATCAGAGGACTGGGACCGTCGTTACACCGGCTCAAACCTTACAAAGGAAATTACAATTGACGGTTTAGGCTATACACTCAAGTTTACAGGCAAGGTTCACGATGGTTTCAACTATCACTGCGCTTTCAGATTTGAAGCACCCGCAACTGTTAAGAACCTTACTTTCGATATGAGTGAGGTAGTTTATGCATCTGCATGGATCAGAGCAATTTCTGCAACAAATGACCTTACAGTAGATAATTGTACCTTCATTGGTCCCAATGACACTACTATAAATAAGGACAATGCGATTCAGATTGGTGACACCAACGCTTCCTCACAGATAGATGCTGACGTTGTTATTACAAACTGCACCTTCACCAACTGGAGACGCGGTGTGTCCGATAACGAGAATGCAAAGGAAGTTAAGAACGTTACACTTAGTGGAAACACCTTTAATACGGCACCCGTATACGTTAGTGCATTCGCTAATGTAGAGATCACAGGCAACAAGTTCGATAATGGTCTTGTAAACATTACATCTTACACCAATGCGGCAAACGTTAAGGTTGTTGCTACAGAAAATGAATTGGACGCTGATTGTTATAACACTATCGGCTCTGCTTCAAAATTATTTACTAAAGCAAACGTTAATGCACAGGAAGGCTTTATTGTCAGCGCAAACTAAAGTTTAAACCCCGTCCTATCCTCTTCGGAGGATAGGCGGTAATGACAGAGCACAAAGCGTTTTGTACTCTGTCATTACCGAAGAATCCTAAAAGAAGGAGGGCAAAGAGTTGAATAAAATCAAAGCAAGGCTTCTTGCAATATCACTTGCGGCAATGGTTTTCACTTTTATAACAGAGTCAACCTTTGCCTATTATACAACTCTCGGCAGAGCCACAAACGTTATCACTATGGGTGATATCGAGCTTAAAATTCACGAGACCACCGACGGCGGAACAGAGTTCCCCGAAGAGGGTGTTTATATAATTCCAGGTGACGTTGTAAGCAAGAGAGTCAGCGTTGAAAACGTTGGCGAAAATCCCTTCTATTTAAGAGTAAAGGTAGTCTACGGAATAGACTCCGCGACCCTCTCGGCAGACGATGCCTTTAAGCTCAACATTGACGAAAATATATGGCATCTTCACGACGGTTGGTATTATTACAACGGAGTGGTTGAGGCAGGGGAAACCACCCCCGACTTTTTCTCCCACGTTGAAATAGTAGGCTCCAAGGTAGACAACAGCTATATCGGCAAAACCCTCTCACTCACCGTAAAAGCCCACGCAGTACAGTCCGAAAACAACACAGTCCCCCTTGATGCGATTTTCACCGCATCGGGCTGGCCCGAAGAATAAGGCGGTGACAGATGAAAAAGCTTATAATAATTTTCTCACTTGTCCTTTTGATGATTTTATCATTTTCCGTTTATGCTTTTGCAAATGACTCCTACGTTACATATCACTACGTAAACGGCTACGTGGAAATCGGTATGGGCACCTCTTATAGCGCAACCGACCTTTTCGATGAATTCAAAAGCGTTATGCCCGGTGACACACTCACCGAGAAAGTAACCCTCTCCTACGACGGAAGTAATCTCTATAAAGCGAGAATTTATCTGAAATGCTCGGCTCGTGACCTGTCGGGAGTAAAGCTTCTTGAAAAGCTTCGTCTCAGAGCGACGGTTGACGGCAACGTAATATTCGACGAAAATGCCGACTATTCCACAGGACTTGAATATCTCCACCTTGTAACCCTTGGAAAAGGGGAGAGCAGGGAAATGCTTGTCACCCTCACTGTTCCCACAGACCTCGACAACACCTTCGAGAAGACTATGGGAGAGATTGATTGGGAGTTTTTAGTAGAAGAAATCCCCACGGCTCCCGAGGGCGGACATATAGTAATAAGTCCATCCTACAATTACGTGTCTTATAAGGTATTAGCAAACTATTACCTTAATGACGAGCTTCAAAATCCATTGCCCTTAACTCTTTTCGCATACCGATTTGCCCACGAGCTTCCCACACTTGAAGAGGTCGTTTTGAAATATTCGGATGCCCATAAGGTTTACGGGGATAAGGTCTATAGCTATAGCGGAACTACTTTTGATAGCGAAAAGAAGGTTTTCACCCTGCGCTATGATAGAAAAACCGAGCCCGAAGTACCACCAACACCACCAACGCCGACCTACTTTAGATATAGGGTTACGGCAAAGTATCTTACAAACGGCGCCCTCGACGGCACGGTTACGCTTTTCTCGTCAGCCGACGTTGAAGAGCTTCCCCAAGTGGCTGCTATTGCCGACACCTACTCGGCATATAACGAGTATCTCGGCAAGGAATATGAGTACAAAAGTATATCCTTTGACGGCGAAAACGCCGTTTACGAAATTACCTTCGAAAGAGATTTTACCCCCGAAGCACCGCCCACACCCCCAACGGGAGACAATTCAATGCTGTCTTTATGGATAGGAATGTTTGCTGGGGCTTTTGTGATGATGCTTGTACTCATAGTACTTGTAAAAAAGAAAAAGGACGAAAAGAAATAATTTGATTAAGGAGGATAAGCGTTATGACCTTAAAGAAAAAACAAATAAAGAAAATCGCATTTCTCCTCAGCTTGTGCCTTTTTGTGTTGTGGGGGATACTTGGAACAGGAGCATCTCTTGCATGGTTTCGCGATACTACACCTGAACTAAAAAACGTATTTCACTTTGCTAATTTTGATTTAGAGGTAAAATACAGAGCTTCTGACGGGAATTGGTATGACCTCGAGGAAGACACCGAGCTTTTCAAAAAAGACGCCCTTTACGAGCCCGGTTACACCGAAATAGTTTATCTTAAAGTAAAGAATAACGGGGATATGCCTTTCAACTGGCATACCGCTGTAAGCGTTTATAAATATACCGAGGGTATAAATAGAGAAGGCGCCTCATTTAAGCTTCAGGACCACCTACGCTTTGGTATAGCGGAAGCTGAAAGCTTTAACGAGCTTTCTGAAAAAGTAAAGACACGAGAGCTTGCAAAGGCACTCGCCACAGAAGAGCTAAACGACTATTCAACAGAGGTAGCAAGGCTGAATGACGGCGACACACGCTATATTGCAATCGTTGTAAGAATGCCCGAGGCGGTTACCAACGTTGCAAATTACGAGCCACCCCATCAGCCCGAAGTACATCTTAGCATCATAGTTTCAGCAACGCAAATCAAGAACTGAATCTAAAAGAAGGGAGACCGAAATATGATAAATCAGCATGACAATGACAAAATTACAGAAAAATACCTGTCTCGACATATAACAAAATCGGTCGTCCTTATCCTTATTTGCATGTTCCTTATGTCCTTTGCGGCATACGCTTTCTTTGAAGCAAACGTTGAATCGAAAAACAACGTTATAATTGCAGGTAATTTCGACGTGGATATCACCGCCGAAAATACTCTTGAAACAGAGGAGCAACAAACAAAAACCGTCACAGATCCCGAGAATCCCGAAAATACTATCGAAAAAATTGAAAACGTTATCGTCCGTACCAAAACTACTATTTTTTCCGAGCAAACAGGCAGATTTACATATAACCTCCCTCTTTTGAAGGGTAAAAACGTTATAACCATAAACAAATCAGGCACCACCGACACGGGCTTCTGTGTTCTGGAAATAGCCGACGAAAGCTACGTTACAGACCAGATTGAAAACCCGATTACCTTTACCATAACCCTCAACGCTGACCTTGATGTATCTCTTGTTACCCATTGGGGCACGTCAAGCTATTACGGCTATTCCAATACAAGTACGTATAGTATGAGAAACAGCTCATACACCTTCTTGACCGACGGCGACGTCATCGATGTGATACTTCCCGAAGAGGAAGAAAAGCCCGAAGAGAAGAAAGAATCCGAGGAGAAGAAAGAATCCGAAGAATCCGAAGAATCCGAGCACACCCCCGACGAAGAACGCATCACAGAGGTGGTTATCGAGGAAGGCGATATGCTTTACGATATAGCTACCGAATACGGCTTCACCGTTGATGAGCTTGTTTACTATAACAACATTGAAGATAGAAGCCTTATTGTTATAGGAGATATTATCAAGATACCTCCGCTTGGTTGGAAGCTTCCTGAGAATACTACTCAAGAAGAAACCGATATCAAGGAAGATGTTGTCACAGAAACAACCGAGATTCCCGAAGTAACTGAAACTCCCGAAGTAACTGAAACTCCCGAAGTGACAGACACACCCGAAGTGACAGAAACACCCGAGGTGACAGAAACTCCCGAAGTGACAGAAGCACCTGAGGTGACAGAAACACCCGAAGTGACAGAAACACCCGAGGTAACAGAAACACCCGAGGTGACAGAAACACCCGAGGTGACAGAAACACCCGAGGTGACAGAAACACCCGAGGTAACAGAAACTCCCGAGGTGACAGAAACACCCGAGGTAACTGAAACACCCGAGGTAACTGAAACACCCGAAGTGACAGACACACCCGAGGTAACTGAAACACCCGAGGTGACAGACACACCCGAAGGGGCAGATACTACAGAAACAACAGTAACCCCCACCGATACTACTGACGAAGCGGAAACACAAGACACTTCCGCTTCGTTTGAAGTAATATAAAAATTATCCTAGTAGTATAATTGACAAAAAACTGTCCCCACCTAGTGTGGGGCGGTAATCAAAAGGCATAAAAATTTTGTGCCTTTTGATTACCGAAAGGTAAGAAATTTAAGAAAGGAGGAAGCCTTTATGAAAGTTGAACAAATAGCACTTATACACAACGGGGGGGGGTATTACAAACCTCTTATTGTACAATATGCACAACAAAATTACGGAGGCGACCTCTTATCTAAACTGCCTCCGATGTTGGCTGAAGCGGAGTGCAGAGCACACCTACAGCCGACAAAATAAAAGGAGGTCAGAACATGACTAAAACAAAACATTCACTCTTAATGAGCGTTATTGCACTTATACTTTGTGCGTCAATGCTCATCGGAACAACCTTCGCTTGGTTTACGGATTCCGTAACGTCGTCGAACAACATCATCAAGTCAGGAACACTCAGCATTTCTCTTTCCTACATCGATGACATCAACGAGAACCCTCAGACATCAACTGCTTGGAAGAACGTTGAAGAAGCAGGTGTAAAGAATCAGATTTTCGACTACTCCAACTGGGAACCCGGCTTTACCCAGATTCGCCACATCAAGATTGAGAACGAAGGCTCTCTTGCTCTCAAATATCTTGTAAACTTCGTGCCCAAGGATATAAACGGCAACGTTATAAACGACCTTGACGCACTTAAGATTGACGGCGTAAGCCTTGCAGACGTTATCGACGTTTACTACTTCGACCCCGCAGTACAGATTGACGGCAGAGAAGACCTTGAAGGCATCGCACCTCTCGGAACACTCTCTGAGGTTCTTGCAGGCCTTGCAACAAGTGCACAGGGCACACTCGAAAAGGACGGCAAGGATATTATCACTCTTGCTCTCAAGATGAAGGAGTCTGCAGGAAACGACTATCAGGGTAAGACTGTCGGCGCAAGCTTTGACATTCAGCTCTTCGCAACTCAGCTCAACTCCGAAAAGGACTCTATCGACGAGAACTACGATAAGGAATCAACTTATCCCGCATCAACCACCGAAAAGGTTGAGGGTGGCGATGTCATCGAAGCAGGTGACGTAGCAGTTACACTTCCTGCAGGTCTTGCAGAAGCTAACTACACACTCGACGTTGACAATACCGCAGTTACAACCGATGCAAACGGCGACACCACCGCATCCTTCGAAATCGAGCTTTACAAGGACGGCGTAAAGGTTGAGCCCGTTGCAGGCGTTGAATACAAGGTTGAAATCTACGTAGGTAAATCCCTTAACGTAGCAGAGGTTACTCACAACGGAACACCCGTTACACCTTTTGACTACAATGCAACAACAGGTATCGTTTCCTTCGAAACCGATTCCTTCAGCCCCTTTACTGTAACTTATTACAGCAGCGAAGCAGAGACTGTTGAAGATATCGAAGCTATCATCGCAAAGGGCGGTGTTATCACCCTTACCGATGACGTTACACTCGAAAAGGGACTTGTAATTGACAAGGACGTTGTTTTGAATCTTAACGGAAAAACTGTTAAGGGTGCTACTTCCGAAGCATTGCTTATCAACAATGGTACCTTAACTATTATCGGCGGTACTTTGGAAAACACCGCAGTTAACGGCGGTGCAACTGTCAGCAACAAGGGCACTTTAGTATTGGATGGCGCAAATATCGTAGGTGCACCTATCGGTGGTGATTCAGGTTATCCTGCTTATTGTGTTTCGAATGCAGGAACTATGACAATCGAAGAAGGAACTACTATCAGCGCAGATCGTGGTTGTCTTTACATCAGTGGAAACGGCACTACCACAATAAACGGCGGTACACTTACTAATAACGATATAACTTCAAAAATTCCCGGAAGATCATTTACCTCACACGTTGTAGTTGTAGGATACGGTGCAAACAATAAGCTTACAATTAACGGCGGTACGTTCAATCATTTACATACCAAAACCAGCGGTGGCGTTGTAATTAACAACTGGTCTGCGGTAACCGTAGATGTCAATGGCGGTAGCTTCAACGGCGGTAACTATTTCGGTAAGTGGGATAACCTCTCCGATTACGGTTATGGCTCTACAAAAACTCCTTTCTCTGTAACAGGCGGTACCTTCACAGGATTTGATACTAAATTCCTTGCAGAAGGCTACAAGGCAGAGACAGTAGGCGATATAATCTACGTTATTCCCGCAGCGTACGATACTGTAGCTACAGGACTTTACCAGGATGGACAGACCTACTACGTATATTCCGCAGATGGCTTCAAAGCAATGAATGATAAAATGGCAGATAAGACTGCAGGCAGAGATGCAAAGGTTGTTCTTTGCGCTGACATTGATATGACAGGCAAGACTTGGACTTCTGTTGACAGCCATGCAGATTCTGCTTTCGAAATTGCTGAAATCGACGGACAGGGCTTCACAATTTCTAATCTTACCATCAACGGACAGGCTATGTTCACAAGATTTGCAGGATTTGGCGACGTTGTAATCAAGGACGTGACCTTTGATAATGCTGTTGTAAACAATAGCGGTATCAATACATCTATCCTTACAGTTCAAAGCTATCAGAACGTTCTTCTTGATAATGTAGACGTAATCAATTCCAGCATTACAGGCGCATACAAGGTAGCTCCCCTTATCGGAACTGTTTATAACGAAAATTCCTCTACTACAGTAACCGCAACTCTTAAGAATTGCGACGTTAAGGATACTGTTGTAAAGGCAACCTCATACGACTTCTGCACAGCGGGTATGGTTGCGTTCGTTTATGCTGATGACAACGATAAGATCGAATTTGAAAATTGTACTGTAACAAACGTTAAGCTTTACGCTCCTAATGCATATACCGCTCACGCGGCTATTTACACAACAGGAAGTGAAACTCTCTTCGATGAAGCAGAGGGCGTTACCGTTACAAACGTAACATTCGAAAACATATAATATTATCTTCCGTCCCACTGTAAAGGTATCTGCCTAAGCTGAATTCTTATTAAGTACATAGAAAAAGGGCACGTATGTGCCCTTTTTCTTAAAAAAGAGGAATCCATGAAAAAGCTTTATTATATTGGAATTATCATTTGCCTTTGTATAATTTTACTGTCCCTTTTTATGATTTTGAAGGAGCTTTATGAGAGAAAGACGGATATAGAGAATTTCGAAAGAGTAAAAGAGGTGGCAATGACCCCTTTGAGTGAAGAACAAATAACTGCGAGTGTAAGCGTTGAATACGATGGGGAAGACGATAATAGCAAACGTCCCGAAATAAATCTTCTTGCCTTGCAGAATACAAACCCCGACTGCGCGGCGTGGCTTTACGTTGGTGGCACGAATATCAGCTATCCTGTAATGCATACCCCCGAGGAGCCCGAAAAGTATATCCGTACTAATTTTTACGGCGATGAAAGCTCGTCGGGCACACCTTTTCTCGATGGAAGATGCACTCTTAACAGTGAAAATCTTATCATTTACGGACATAATATGATGAATGGCACTATGTTCGCAGGGCTTAAGAAATACCTCGAAAAAGATTATTTTGAAAGTCACCCCGAAATAGAACTTATAACAAATTCAAAAGCTACAGTTTATAAGGTCTTTGCCGTAGTCAGAGTAAAGGAGACAGACACTTGGTATTCCTATATTGATGAAAGTGAAGATGGGATTATCAAAGACCTTTTGAGTAAAAGCACCTACCACACAGTTATTGAGGTGACCGAAACGAGCAAATTCATAACCCTCTCCACCTGCTACGGACGAAATGACAGCGACAGACTGATTCTTGTAGGAGTTTCGGAATAAAATAAAAATCCACCTGCGGGTGGATTTT
>JAZNYT010000102.1:0-4937 GCA_045594565.1 Eubacteriales bacterium | reverse complement strand
CCTCTTGATTAACTATAATTTATATATAGCATCGTTTTTTCGTTTTGGCTTACCTGCACTTACCACTGGCTTACCTATCTGCTGAAACAAATTACTTACCTATGTGCTGATTTTACACGAACTTTCCTTAATTTTCCATTTTCCATTCTCAATTTTCAATTAAAAAAGGCTTGCCAAGAAACTGTAACAAAAAGGCGGGAGTTTTGGCGGGAGATTTGTCAATCCCGAAGCCGTCGCCGTACAAGTGTACGGCAGTGCGAGGGAGGGGCAAAAGAAAAGGCAAAATAAAATCCGAAGGATTTTTACCTTGAAGAATTAAAACAAAAGGGAGAAAGTGTGTGCTTCCTCCCTTTATTGTTGGAATTTGATTTGTAACGATATTTTTATTACTTGCCTTTTTGTTCTCACCCAAAAGACACGCCGTAAGCTGACGTAAGAAAAAAGAACCAAGGCGGAAGCCTTGGTTCTTTTGAGTCTTTTAGTGAATGATGCACTTTTCAGTATCCTTGTCGAAGATGTGAAGTCTGTTAACGTCAAGAGCAACCTTGATGTCAGTATCAACCATCGAGCTGGAGTGTGCATTAACGTTAGCGATAAGGTTCTGTTCCTCACCTGCAACGAGGTAGAGGTAGATGCATGAACCCATAAGCTCGGTAACGTCAACGTGAGCTGTGATAACCCAGTTAGAAAGAGATTCAAGATACATGGGCTCGTCGTGGATACACTCGGGACGGATACCTGCAACAACTTCCTTGCCGATGTATTCTTTGAGAGCTTCGTTCTGAGCCTTTTCTGCGGGGAGAGGAAGCTTGTTGTCTGCGAAGCAGAAGCAAACCTCGTCGCCAACCTTTTCGATAGTACCGTTGATGAAGTTCATCTGAGGAGTACCGATGAATCCTGCAACGAACATATTAACGGGATAATCGTAAAGCTTTTGAGGACTGTCAACCTGCTGGATAAGACCGTCCTTCATAACTACGATACGTGTAGCCATGGTCATAGCCTCGACCTGGTCGTGAGTAACGTAGATGAATGTAGTAGCAAGTCTTGTATGAAGCTTTGTAAGCTCTGTTCTCATCTGAGTACGGAGTTTAGCGTCAAGGTTTGAAAGAGGCTCGTCAAGAAGGAATACCTTGGGCTGACGAACGATAGCACGACCGAGCGCAACACGCTGTCTCTGACCACCGGAAAGAGCGGCAGGACGTCTGTCGAGAAGGTGAGCGATGTCAAGAACTCTCGCAGCTTCCTCAACCTTTCTCTTGATTTCTTCCTTGGGAGTCTTACGAAGCTTAAGACCGAATGCCATGTTCTCGAACACGGTCATGTGAGGATAAAGAGCGTAGTTCTGGAAAACCATCGCGATGTCTCTGTCCTTAGGTGCTACGTCGTTGACAATCTTGTCACCGATGAAAAGCTCACCTTCGGAAATTTCTTCAAGACCTGCGATCATTCTCAGTGTGGTAGATTTACCGCAACCTGAAGGACCAACGAGGATGATAAATTCCTTGTCCTTGATTTCAAGACAGAAGTCTGAAACGGCTGTAACTCCACCCGGATATTTCTTGTAAATATGCTTAAGTGATACACTTGCCATGGGTTGACCTCCTAAATAAATGTAAAACTTGTAGTTTTCACTAAAGTAAATTTTATTGCTATAATATGATAGCAGAAAAGTGAAAAATAGTAAAGAGTTTTATTTCCCAATTTTACAGGGCGCCATATAGTAATATTGCACAAATTTTGAATTATTGATGTCCAAAAGCCCCATTTTTAAGGGGTTATGCTTTTCTTGAAACTGCTTTTTGATAAACTTGCACAAATATTGGGGTGACTATTTAGCACCTTTTATCGTTAGCCCTATTCTCTTTTTTTGGACGTCTACCGAAAGGACGCTGACTTTCACAACGTCGCCTACCGAGAGTGCCTCGGAGGGATGCTTGATATATTTATCGGATATCTCGGATATGTGAACCAGACCGTCCTGATGAACACCGATATCTACGAAAGCACCGAAGTCGCAAACGTTTCTGACTGTTCCCGTAAGCACCATTCCTTCGTAAAGGTCGTTCATATCGAGAATGTCGTCTCGGAGAACAGGCTCGTCGAAATCGTCACGAATGTCAAGTCCCGGCTTTTCAAGCTCCTTAACAATGTCGAGAAGGGTGGGAACACCTATTCCAAGCTCCTCTGCAAGAGTGTCCGCACCGTAGGAGGAAACCTTATCCGAAAGACCGCGGAGTCCCTCACGAGTGATTTCGGCGTATCCGAATTTCTTCATAAGCTCTCTTGCCTGAGCGTAGGACTCGGGATGAACGCCCGTGTTGTCGAGAGGCTCTTTGCCGTCGGGAAGACGAAGGAATCCCGCACACTGCTCAAACGCCTTGTCACCGATACGAGGCACCTTCTTAACCTTTTCTATCGACTCGAACTCTCCGTTTTCTTCGCGGAATTTAACGATGTTTTTAGCACTTGCCGCATTTATTCCCGCAACGTAGGAGAGAAGGGGAGCCGAAGCGGTGTTGAGGTTTACACCGACAGAGTTTACACAGTTTTCAACAACGCCCCCGAGAGCCTCGTCAAGACGCTGAGGCTTCATATCGTGCTGATACTGACCTACGCCTATAGCCTTGGGCTCTATTTTAACAAGCTCGGCAAGAGGGTCCTGAATTCTTCTTGCGATGGATACCGCACTTCGCTGCGTTACGTCGAAATCGGGGAACTCCTTTGCCGCAAGCTCGGACGCCGAGTAAACCGACGCGCCTGCCTCTGAGGTTACGATATACTTTGTCTTAAGGTTGTTCTTCTTAAGCATTGCGGCTACGAACATTTCACTTTCCTTGGATGCAGTACCGTTGCCGATGGATATTACGTCAACGCCGTATTTATTTATGAGAGAAAGCATAATTCTTTCGCTTTCTTCGGTTCTTTCCTGAGGCTTTGTGGGGTATATTACCGCCGTGTCAAGCACCTTTCCCGTCTTGTCAACCACCGCAAGCTTACAGCCTGTTCTGTAGCCGGGGTCAAAGCCGATAACAGTCTTACCCTTGAGTGGTGGCTGGAGAAGCAGATTTTTAAGGTTATCCTCAAAAACGAGAATAGCCTTTTCGCTTGCATCGTCGAAGGTCATGGAGCGTATTTCTCTTTCAAGGGAAGGGAAGAGAAGTCTTGCATAAGCATCTCTTACCGCACTGTCAACAAGAGATGAGAAAATACTACCCATAATAACGCATCTGTTTATAAGAAACGACAGAGGAAGGTATTCGTCAATCTCTACCGATACCTTGAGGAAGTCTTCCTTTTCACCGCGGTTCAGGGCAAGGATTCTGTGAGATGGTATCTTGTTTATCGCTTCACTGTACTCATAGTACATACGGTAAACAGAGTCCTCCTCTTTTGCCGCCTTTGAGGTAATAAGACCGTGGTTAAAGATAAGCTCTCTCATTACCTGGCGGAACTCTGCATTGTCGGATATATCCTCGGCAATAATATCGAGAGCGCCCTGTAAAGCCTCCTCGGGAGTAGCAACACCCTTTTCCTCGTTCACGTATTCACTTGCAAATTCAAGAGGGTCGCCCTCCTTGATTTCCTGTGCGAAAATAAGTGCCGCCAAAGGCTCAAGTCCCTTTTCACGTGCAACCGACGCCCTCGTCTTACGGTGAGGCTTGAAGGGGCGGTAGATGTCCTCTACCACCGTCATAGTCTCCGCCTTTTCAAGAGCTTCTCTTATTTCATCTGTAAGCTTTCCTTGCTCCTCTATGGAAGAAAGTACCTCTTCCTTTCTCTTTTCGAGGTTCCGAAGGTAGGTAAGTCTTTCAAAAATCTGTCTTATTATCTGGTCGTCAAGAGAGCCTGTCATCTCTTTTCTGTAACGGGCAATGAAGGGAATTGTGTTTCCGTCGTCGATAAGGTCGATAACGTTTTTTGACTGTACTTCTTTTATACCAAACTCGTCGGCAATTACTTTTACAAAATCCATTGTGTCTCCTTAAATACATATTTGTTTACATCTATTTTACCATATTTTCACACAAAAAGCAACCTTTTGAGAGAGTGTTGTATTGACTTTTTCTCTTTTTGTGGTAAAATAATCAAAGTAAAAGAGGAAGGGGGAAGGCTTTTGAAGCTCCAAAGAAAAAGGCAGAGAGACGAGGCTCGTTTTCAGGTGTTCGCGCATCTGACGAAGGCACTCGTTGCTTACGTTTTGTCGGGAATTATATCAACGGCAGTCATATACAATATGCAGATAACGGCAAACACACACAACGTTGAGCTTTTTACTGAAAACCTTAAAACTCTCGGCATAGTATATCTTACCTTGGTCTTGGCATCTGTGATAAATATGCCTCTCGCTTTTTGCGCTGAACGCTTTTATCTTCTCATATCCCGTCAGTCGCCCCTTGAGACACTTCCTCTGAAAAGATTTTTCGAGCCATTTTCAAGCCCCGCCCTTCTTTTTAAAGGCGCATTTCTTTTGATAGTTATTTCCATTCTTGAAATATTCGGTGTTTTCGTGTTGGTCTTTCCTGTCTATCTTGCTTTTTCAACCTCGGTCTTCTTCCTGTCCGACAACCCCGAAATATCCGTATTTGAGGCACTTAAAAGGAGCGCGAAGCTGATGCGAGGCAAGAAGATGGAAGCCTTTATGACTATACTCCCTCTTATGGGAACGTATCTTCTCGTAACTTATTTTCTGTCGGCACTTCCGTTTATCTCCTTCTTTATCACCTCTATAGTGCAGATAATGATTTTCGTCGTCCTTGCGATGATTTACGATAAAAATAAAAAAGAACTCTGAACATGTTGTGCCCCGTTTTGTACGGACAGCACAAAAAAAGGAATCCTTGGTAGAAAATATTAAATTTTAAGCAACATACTGACTTCGTTTTTCAAGCGGAGTCAGTTTTGTTTTTGTTTGGATACGTTCATTGTTGTAAAAG
>JAZNYT010000101.1:0-6810 GCA_045594565.1 Eubacteriales bacterium | reverse complement strand
GGCTTTCTCACCTGCTATGACTTCTATTTTTATGAAGCTTTTGCGGCAATTGCAAGAGAGGGCGTTGACGTTGTAATCGGTTGTTCCCATCAGCGAAGCGACACTCACGATGCCCTTGAAATAATGAGCCGTTTCCTTGCATATAACACCAACGCTTTCGTTATTCGCTCATCGGTTTCTATGGATGAAAATTCGGATATCGGCGGCGCAAGTATGGTGGTTTCTCCCCGCGGCGACGTGCTTCTTAATATGAAGAGCAGAGTAGGGGTTGAAAGCGTTGAAATTGACGTTCGCGATAAATATTTCAAGCCTGCAGGCTTTGGAAACCCTCCCTCCGCTCACTATGAATACATAGAAAAGGGCAGACGTCCTTGGAAATACCGTCCGTCAGGAAGCGCTATTGCAAAATTTGAAAGCATTATGCCCTATCCGAGAGTTTGCGCTCACAGAGGCTTTTCTGCGGTGCTTCCCGAAAATTCGATGCTTGCCTTTGGCGCTGCCGTTGCTATGGGATCGGATGAGATAGAGTTCGACCTGTGGCAGACGGCAGACGGTGAGATTGTGTCTATTCACGACTCTACCCTCGACCGAGTATCAAACGGAAGCGGTAAGGTATGGGAGCATACCTATAGCGAGCTTCTGGAGCTTGATTTCGGAATAAAGCACGGTGAAAAATACCGCGGAATGAAAATCCCCACCTTCGAGGAAATACTTAAAAAGTTTGCCTGTCATACCGTTATGAATATACACGTAAAAACTCTTTCCGACGAATATGACGAAGAAGCGATAAAGAAAATCGTTTCCCTGGTGAGAAAATACGATGCATCAAGGCACGTGTATTTTATGATAGTTCACGACGAGGTTATAAAGAAATTCAAGAAATATGCTCCCGACATTCCCGTGTGTGTAGGGCACGATGCGTCAAGACCCTACGAGATAGTTGACAGAGCTATTGCTCTTGGCTGTGAAAAGGTACAGCTTTTCAAACCTTATTTCAATAAAGAAATGGTGGAAAAGGCTCACCGACACGGAATCATTTGCAACGTTTTCTGGTCGGATGACGAAAATGAGTGCCGTGAATTTCTTGATATGGGTATTGATACCATACTTACAAATGACTATAACATAATTTCACAGGTAGTTAAATGAAACAATACAGACTTGCAAAATATTCCTGTTACCTTATGGGTGTGACAATGGCGGTAGTGTGCTCACTGTCACCCCTCCTTTTCGTTACCTTTCGCGAATCCTACGGAACGTCGTATACTCTCCTCGGCTTTCTTGTAGTAGTGAACTTTCTCACCCAGCTTTCAGTTGATCTTATTCTCTCCTTCTTTCCGCATAAGCTGAACATAGAGCTCCTTATAAGAAAGATGCCTGTTATCGCATTTGCGGGCGTTATAATCTACGCCGTGATGCCGATGATTTTTCCACGCTATGCATATCTGTGGATAGCACTCGGCACCTTTGTCTTTTCTGCGTCATCGGGTCTTTGCGAGGTGCTGACAAGTCCGATAATTGCAGCAATCCCCGCAGATAATCCCGAAAAGGAAATGAGTAAATTTCATTCGGTCTACGCTTGGGGACTTGTTTTTGTTGTCATTATCGGAAGTCTTATTTTACATGTTATCGGAGATGAAAATTGGCATTATCTTGCTCTCATCTTCTCGGTAGTGCCTCTCCTTGCATCCTTTACTTTTTCTAAAGCCGAGCTTCCTCCCCTTGAGATATCGGCAGGTACGGGAAAAGAGGGAAGCATGAGAGGACTTGCTATCTTTGTTCTGTTTATTTTCATCGCAGGCTCAGCCGAATGCACAATGACCCAGTGGGTATCAGGCTACGCCGAAAAGGCGCTCGGTATTCCGAAAATGATAGGTGACGTCTTCGGTATGGCGGCATTCGGATTCTTTCTGGCAGTTGGCAGAACTCTCCATTCAAAGGGGCTTGATACTGCAAAAACACTTAAAATAGGGATAGTGGGTGCATTCTTCACCTACGTTATAGCAACTCTTTCTCCATACCCCTATCTTGGACTTGCGGCTTGCGCTCTTACAGGCTACTTTACAGCGGTTCTTTGGCCTGGCAGTCTTATTCTTATGAGCGAGCGCTTTCCTGCGGCAGGCGTTACCGCTTATGCTCTTATGGCATCGGGCGGCGACCTTGGTGTGTCGGTTGCCCCTCAGCTTGTGGGAATTATCGCCGACCTTTTCGCAGAAAGTGATATTGCTAAAAGAATAGCGTCGCTTTCGGGCTTCACCACCGAGGAGGTAGGTATGAGAGCAGGACTTCTCATAGGCTCTCTTTTCTGTGTCGTAGGCTTTATAATACTTCTTAAAATCTTAAAGCAAAGGAAAAACAATGAAGCTGTTCATAAAGGATAAAACATTTTATAAAACGGTGTGCGCTATAGCTATCCCCATTGCCCTGCAGGGACTTATCACCTCGGGCGTCAATATGATGGATACCATTATGATAGGTAAGGTAGGAGAAACCGAGCTTTCTGCCGTATCTCTTGCCAATCAGTTTATAGCTATCTTCCATATCTTCTGTATGGGTATCGGTATGGGAGCGTCTGTACTAGTTGCACGGTATTACGGCATGAAGGATAAGAAGGGACTAAAGGGCACCGTTTCGGTAATGCTCCGTCTCTGTCTTATACTATCGGCACTTTTCTCGGTAGCTACTGCAATCTGCCCTGAGCTTATTATGAAAATTTACACCAAGGAATTACCCATTATTGCATTGGGAGAGAGATATCTTGTGTGGTCGGTTTTGTCCTACCTGCTCCTCGGTCTCTCTCTTACCTCCACTATCGTCCTTCGAAACGTAGGACAGGTGAAGATACCGCTTTATACCTCTATCGGAGCGTTTTTTATAAACGTTGGTGCAAACTACGTGTTTATTTTTGTTTGCGATATGAGCGTTGCGGGTGCGGCTCTCGGTACACTCGTTGCAAGAATTTTTGAATTTTCTGTAATATGCGGATATCTTTTCTTCAAGGACCGGGAAATAGGTTTCAGAATAAAGGATATTTTCACACCTGTAGGTGAGCTTTGGCGGGAATATATAAGAGTGAGCATTCCCGTCCTTATAAGCGATGGAATACTTGCCCTCGGCAATAGCTCGGTTGCAATGGTAATAGGTAGACTCGGCGAGAGCTTCGTTGCGGCAAATGCCGTAACAACTGTGACTCAACAGCTAAGCTCTGTAATGATACAGGGCTTCTCACAGGCAGGTGCTATCGTTACAGGCTACACTCTCGGTGAAGGAGACGTAGAAAAAACAAAGAGACAGGGGTGGGCGTTTCTTGGACTCGGCATCGTGTTCGGCGCCATCTCTGCAGGAGTAATAATGCTCCTCAGCGCACCGATGATAAATATGTACGACTTATCGGAAGAAACCAAGGAGCTTGCAAGCTCACTTATGGCATCTATCAGCATAATCGTTCTTTTTCAGGCAACTAACAGTATAATGACAAAGGGAGTACTCAGAGGAGGCGGAGATACCAAGGTGCTTATGACCGCCGATAATATATTCTTGTGGGTGGCATCGGTGCCCCTCGGAATACTTGCAGGCTTTGTATTTCATCTGCCTGCCTTCTGGATATACTTCTTACTTAAAATAGACCAAGTGCTCAAGGCATTCTGGTGTGTCGTAAGACTGAAAAGCGGTAAATGGATAAAAAAGATAAAATCAACGAAAGAGCTTGAAAAGGCGGAGGCGTAACGTGGTAACAGAAAGAATACTTGATTCCGGAATAAAGGAATACACCCTCGACAACGGGGATATAAAGGCGGTAATTTTAAATTTCGGCGGAAGAATACAAAGGATACTTGTAAAGGACAAAAACGGCATAGAGCAGGACGTGGTGCTTGGCTACGACGATGCGGAGGACTACTTTAACGATGGTGCGTCTTACGGCGCGCTTGTGGGAAGATATGCCAACAGAATAATCGGTGCAAGGTTTGAGCTTGAGGGCAAGGAATATATCCTTGAAAAGAATAACGGCGAAAACCACCTTCACGGCACCTTTGCCAAAAGACTTCTCGATTCGAGAATAACAGGTGAAAACAGCGTTACAATGACCCTGACAAGTACTCCCGAGGAGGAGGGCTATCCCGGCACTCTCTATCTTAGCGTCAGCTATACTCTCACAAGAGATTCGGGAATAGTTATAGACTATACCGCAACCACAGACGAGGACACCGTGGTGAATATTACCAACCACTCCTACTTTAACCTTGGCGGACAGAAATCTGCCGGGGTAGAAGACCATATTCTCACTATGACCGCAAACCGATACACAACACTCAATGATAATAGACTCGTTACAGGTGAGATAAAAAGCGTTGATGGGGGTGCGTTTGATTTCAGAAATCCTATACGAATATCCGATGCCCTTAAAATAAAAGACCCTCAGATTGAGCTTTTTTCTGCTTTTGACCACAATATGATTTTACCCGAGGAGGATGGGTTCCGTTATTGTGCGACACTTTTTTGTCCCGATACCGGCATAGAGATGCAGATGTTTACCACCGAGCCTGCCGTTCAGCTTTATATGAAAAACGCGGGCAAGGCTGAATATACGGGAGGTAAGAACAGAAAGCATACGGCGCTTTGCCTCGAAGCACAGCACTATCCTTCATCTGTGAATTTCCCCGACTTTCCTTCAACTGTGCTTAAAAGCACCTCTATTTACAGGCAAACCACCGAATACAGATTCACAACAGTAAAATGAAGAAGTATAAGAAGGTATACCTTGAGATAACTAACGTATGCAACAAGAATTGTTCCTTCTGTCACGGAACGAAAAGAGAAAAGGTATTTATGTCGGAGGAAAATTTTGATAAGGCTCTCGACTCTCTTTCGGGAAGGACGGAGTACCTCTATTTTCATCTTCTGGGCGAACCTCTTTGCCACCCGAAATTTCCTCTTTTTCTTCGAAAAGCTACAGAGCGAGGCTTTAAGGTATCCCTTACTACTAACGGAACGCTTCTTGAAAAGCACCTTGATGCGCTCCTCCTGTCGCCACCCTATAAAATATCCGTATCTCTCCATAGCTTTGAAGGAGGAGAGAGGCAAAGGGAATACCTTGAAGGAGCAGTGAGAGTGGCAAAAGAACTGGCGAAGAAAGGCACGCTCATATCCTTCAGACTCTGGAATAAAGGCGCCTTTGACAATAGCTATACCGAAAACGTTTTAAAAGAGCACTTCCCTGTATGGAAGGAGGGCAGAGGGGACACTTTCACTCTTGATGACCACGTATATCTGGAGTACAACACTCCCTTCAGATGGCCCGATATGAAGGACGAGGAGCACGGCAGTGACGTTTTCTGCTATGGACTCCGAGACCAATTCGGAATTCTCGCGGACGGAAGCGTGGTGCCTTGTTGCCTTGATTCCGAGGGAGATATAAAGCTCGGAAATATATTTCGGGAGCCTCTCGAAGGTATCCTCACAGGAGAGAGAGCTACTGCTATAAAAGAAGGCTTCGACAACAGAATGACTACCGAAGACCTATGTAAAAGATGCACCTTCAGACTAAAATAACTTAAAACACCCTTTTTCGACAGGAAAAGGGTGTTTTTTTATTCTATTTGCAAAAAAACAGATGCTTTTTATGGTGAAATAGACGAAATTTGCTTTTAACTGGAATTAAATGGTAAAAACTATTGATTTAATTGGAATTATATGGTAATATTATGGCACAACAATTCAGAAAAAGACAGGAGAGAAATTAAAATGAATAACCAAAAAAGATACAAGGTCTACGTTGTAGATTCAAACAGTGATTACAGATACGTATGTTCCGACAATTTACGCCGCCACGGTATTGACGTGGTAGGAGACAGTGCGGATGGGGCAGAGGCACTGGCGGAAATATCGAGATTCCGTCCCGACGTGGTGCTTGTGGATTTGTGGCTGTCGGGGCTCGATACACATTGCCTTATAAGTGAAGCACAGAAGATGGATCCGAATTATCACCCCGAGTTTATACTTGTTACGGGTATCAATAATCGCAGACTTATCGAGGAAACCATAAATGCAGGCGCCGCTGCTTGTGTACTCAAGCCCTTCGAATATTCAAGCCTTGTTTTTAAAATCGGTCAGGTTATGGATAAGCGTGACAGAAGGATTTTTTACAAGAATGAAGAGGACACTGACTTTGAACTTGAAGCGCAGGTTACACAGATAATTCATCAGGTAGGTATCCCTGCACACATAAAGGGGTACCAGTATTTGAGGTGCGCAATCATGATGGTTGTAAATAACAACCGCATTATAAACGAGGTAACGAAAACTCTTTATCCAACCGTTGCCGCTCGCTTTTCCACTACTCCCTCCAGAGTTGAACGTGCCATACGTCACGCCATTGAGGTAGCGTGGGACAGGGGAGATGTTGATATGCTTAACTCATATTTTGGATATACAGTTCAAAATTCAAAGGGGAAGCCAACGAATTCCGAGTTTATTGCAATGATAGCAGACAACCTCCGCCTTAAGATGAAAAGCACTATATAGTTTGTTTTATGAGAGAAAACTTTCCCTTAAAGTTTTCTCTCAAGCTCTCTTTCAAAAACTTTTATAGTTAAAAAATAAAGGACTTGAATTTCAAGTCCTTTTATTATAGTTTTGGGGAGAGTTTAAGAGAGGGGGATTTTATGAAAATTGAAGTGATAAAATGATGGTAGACACAAAAAAAGTGTCTACCATCGTTTTTTATGCTATACTAAAGGAAAAGGAGATGATAATAATGGGAAGACCAAAAGGTGGAACGAATAATAGCCATAGCAAGGAAGAAAAATTAGC
>JAZNYT010000100.1:0-6312 GCA_045594565.1 Eubacteriales bacterium | reverse complement strand
AAAAAGTACCTCCCTTGGTGTATAATAGAGTCGGTCTGCCAACCAACAAAATTAAAAACCAAGGGAGGATCAAGTCGTGAAACTTGACACAGATAGTTTAGCACATACGCAATGGAATTGCAAGTACCATATAGTATTTGCACCAAAATATAGGAGGCAAGTAATTTACGGAAAGATCAAAGTCGACATAGGAAAGATGTTACGAAAGCTCTGCGAATACAAGGGAATAGAAATAATAGAAGCAGAATCATGCAAAGATCATATCCATATGCTTGTATCAATACCACCAAAGTATAGTGTATCACAGATAATGGGATATCTCAAAGGAAAGAGCAGTTTAATGATCTTTGAGAAGTACGCAAATCTGAAGTACAAATACGGAAATAGACATTTCTGGTGCAGAGGATTTTACGTAGATACGGTTGGACGAAATAGGAAGGCGATAGAAAAATATATAAAGAACCAGCTAAAAGAGGATCATGAAGAAGATCAATTAAGTATAAAAGAGTTTGTCGACCCGTTTACGGGTTTGCCGGTAAAAGAAGGCTAAAGCAAAAGCCCCTTTAGGGGCTCGCCGGTGATTGTCATGCGGTTGGCAGACTTTTCGATGAGCCTTTAGGCTCGGCCGGTGAAATGCCCTAAGGGGGCTTGTGCAAACCACCAGCACGGCTGGTGGTTATGATGCATGAATGGTATTTGGAAATCGCAATATTGATTTTATAGGACATTAAGTCGTAAATAGACCATAAACCTTATCGTATAGCGTAATCGCTTTGCAAGGTCGCTCTTGGTATGTCATTTCTTGTATTTCAGGCTTACCTTTGTTGATACCCCGAAGCAATATCTTCTTTGACATTTCGGATACCACCGGAAACGTGCCTTCTACAAGGTTTTCACCTGTGCCGACTTCAAGTATTTTGAAGCCTTTTTGCACTAGATACGAACTGAACTGCCAAAGCTTTTCAAACATACCGTTTGAGTCAAGTATCACCGATATGTCTTTTTTGGGGTGATGCGCTGTGATTCTAAAGTAATTTGCCATTTGTAAGTCCTCCTTATGCGGCTATTTTCTTTAACTGCCTCTTTGCGTAGGGCAGCCATTGGGTGTTTATGTATGTAGTAATATCATCTGCCGGCTTTGTATTGCCGTTTGCATAACATTGTAGTATTTTCTTTGATTTTAGCGAGTATTCCATAGTAACAAGTGGAACGTCTGGAGCTTCTACACTACGAATAAAGAATATGAGCGTTTCTTCACGAGCGAATTTTTGCTCATATCCCATGCCACCTACACAATGATGTAAAGCCTTTCCTTCAGCTTTAAGCTCTGCAGGGCTCTTTGCAATAATAACGAGATAAGCTGCGTTTTTATCATTTTGCATAGGCAGATACTTTTCAGCAACAGCTCCAAACTTTTCGTAGAACTCAGCACGTTCTTTTTTGTCATTTTCAATTCTTAACATATTGGCTTCGTCAATACGAATATCGTGCCAACGCATAAAATCGTGTGGATAACGATTCTTGGGCTCGTCCATATTTAAGCCGAGATATATACAAGCCTTTGCATAGTCAAGATATAACCTGTGCGATAGCTTATTATTACGGATATATTCAAAGTATTTCTTGTAATCACCCTTAATAACGTCACGAATAGGCTTAAAATCTCTTTCCCGGCAGAAGCACTTTTTCTCTTGCTCAAACTTTTGTGTTTCATCAAGGGGTGTACCTCTGCGATAGGATGCAAGGATAGTAGAAATGTAATAATAACGTCCTTTCAATTCATCACGGTTGCGAGCAATCCACTTTCTGAACTTTTTGTCGTTACCGAGTTTACGAAGAAGCTGTATGCTGGCTGCATATTTTTCAAGACCGAGCTTAACAACGTACTCAACCTGTGGATACTGCTCGTATATGCGGAGATATTTGAGTATATCTAAATAGGGATAAAGCTCCCAAGCGGCGTATTTGTATTCCGGGAATTTTGCAAGATATTCCTTATTTACTATGGGAGCCCACGGATCAAAATACTTATCGTCCTGTGTACCCCAATCGGGATGCTCGTACCATTTTCTATACTGTGTATGTCCTTGCTCATACCAGCCAACCTGATAGTTACCCATCATAAACAGTACGAAGTCTTTTATAAAGCACTCGTCTGAATGAATTCCGTGAACGGCTACCTGCTTATAGCACCATTTCTTACGGCGCTCTTTTACTGCAACGGTTACTTTTACAAGCTCGCCGTCGTTTTTAGTAAGATATGAGTAATACCTTACTTGACCGGGAGGATTGTGTTTATGCTCCTGATCCTTCTTCTGTATTTTCTTTAGTATGTATTTGGGAATAGGCTTTATTTTCTCGATCTTCATTACAATCTCACCTCCAAGTCATTACCAAACAAGCCCGATATTGCGGCAATAAGCTCTTTTTCTTCACGTTTACGCTTTTCATCAATGCTTTCGTCTTTTTTGCTTTTTTCGGGCATCTCAATCACTTCGCCCGTTTCTATATTCACAGTACCTTTAACTGCGGATTTTACAGTAAGGTCATCGTTTTCTGCTATAACCAATGTCAAGCCCTTATCGGTCAGCTTATCGTAATAAACGTCTGCTCTGTGATAGGGGAAACCGACCATCGGGACTCTATGTTTTAAGCCCATATCCCTGCTTGTAAGAGTAAGGTCTATAAGCTCGCTTACTTGTACTGCGCCATAACCGAAAACTTCATAGAAATCTCCAACACGCATACAAATTATGTGTTCGGGATATTGATTCTGAATAGCCATATATTTTTGGAACAGAGGCGAGCCTTTGGGATCTTCCTCTATGACTACCTCTACCGGTTCTGCTTTAGGTTCTTCAATTAATGTTTCGACTGTTTCTTCAACCGTTTCTTCCGTATCATTTGGAGCGGGAGTATCACCTGAAAAATCAAAGAGCGATAACTGTTCTGATTTGGGTTTCTTAACTACGGGTGGTGTATATGTGGTTGCAGGTGTTGTAGTCGTTTTCTTCACAACAGGCTTTGGAGCTTTATACTCGCTGCCGTCCTCGTTGTAGAGCTTACCCACGATGCTTTCTTCCTCAAAATAGTGAATAGCCCAACCGAAAACAACGTCGCTTCTGACACAAGCCGCTGAAGCACCTTTTTCTGCTTGCTTTCTTGCTTCATCTGTTGCATATTTCATAAAGCCATCAAGCGACTTTTTGTTTATAAGTGTTTTACCGTCTTTTTCAATACGGACGCCGTTGTTTATCTTTTCAGCAAGTGTTTCACTTGCATTTTCTTCAAGATATTTCTTAATAAGTTCTTGTTCTATACCTTTTGCGGTGAGATTTAATGTAATCATTTATAAGTCCTCCTTTTGTTATTTTTCGTATAAAGTAAAAAAGCCCCTTTCTGTTTCCAGAAGGGTACTTCATGCCAGAAGCCATCTCTGACCTCTGATTTCTTTATTGGAATTATAACCCACTCTGGCTTTTTAAGTGGGCGATTATATAGACTTGCTATAGAGGGATAACGTAGGTACATTTCCTTCATCTCCTTTGCTTCTCTATAAGTGCGAGTAATAAACCGTCTTATGTAGTTTTTACAGCCTTTTTCTTTATAGCAGACCTTATAACCATACGGATTATGTAAATTAGGCTTCATACAACACCGTAAAGCCTTTCTGCCACTCTTGGCAAAGCCGAGTAGAAGTTAGTGTTCATAATCGTATTATGAAGCTTTCGATCGTGAGCAAAGTAATTTCTATCGGCAAACTCATACCCCTTTTTAGTAAGCCTTTTAAGTTCGTAACTGTCTGAGCCGTCGTGATGATGTCCCGAAATGAAAAAATGACCGTTTTCATCATAGAACTTAACAAAGTCCAAATGACGAATACAGTCAAGTAGATCATCTATACTACGAATAAACTTACCACCTTGAGCCGGACCATCCCATCTGCCATTTACACCCGTAAGCAGATAGCACTCCTTTTCAAGTAAATACTCAAGGTCGCCCTTAAATTCATACCAATCCCGGCGCTGCTGTTCTTCAATTTCGTGAAATACTACGCAGTCGGGAATGTCCTGTTCTGACACCCAGCCTTCCTCTTCGGCAAAGGTTTCAAATAGGTAATTGTTCACCGAGTCAAAGATGCTGATGTCGGCATCATCGTAAAATACTGTTGTTTTAGTCTTCATCTTCTTTCTCCTGTATGTCTTTATAGTACAGCTCTACAATAAAGCCCGCTATTGTAAGCCATTTTGCCATAGTAAGCGAGTCTTTATAGTAGGTATTGAGTTTCCATTTAACCCATATATCTTTGTATATATTGTTGAATTTGCCCTCGTAGTTTTTAGTAAGACCGATGCAACGTTTGAGATGCTCAATATCGTGCATAAAACCGCAGAAATCATAGACTTTTTTGCTGTTATCTACGTAATTGTAGGTAAAGACACATAGGCAGTTACCTTTATAGACGTTTACTATATAGCTTTGACCGTGTTCAGTCCACTCTATAGTACCCATCTTTTCTTTCCAATTCCAATTTACACTCATTTTTTTATGCCTCCTTATAAAATGTCTTCCATAGCACTAAGGATTTCACCCTCTAAGTCAAGCTCATCGAGTTCTTCATTGATGATATCCTTAACATAATCTTCCAAAATGGGATTAATATCAATTTTATCAACCTTGCTGTGAATAGCATCGGTGATAAGTCCTTCGATATCAAGTCTATCAACGGCATTGTCTATAGCTTCTTCAAAATCATATGAGTCAATCGCCTCGTGTATTTTTCTGCTGAGTTTTTCTTTGAGTGTCATATCATTATCTCCTTTCTTATGCAACTCTCATAATACCGCCACCCATACTTCTAACACCTATTGTGCCGAATTCTGAGCAGAAGTCATCGTCTTTATTCCAAACGTAAGCAAAAGCGTAATGTATTCCCCCCTGCGTGTAGCAAAGATTTTTCCACTCGCTCTTGTAATTGGTAACTATGAGGAAAGAGTATAGCTCGCCAAACTCTGTAAATTCGTGAGTAATGGCATAAACGGTGCAGTTGTGTTCTTTTTCAACCTCTTTCATCTTTTCATAAAGCTCGGGCTCTTGGTCAACCCAAAAGCCACCAAACATCTCAAAGAAGCATACTTGGTCTTTCTTCTCAAAACCGTTTATGTAGGGCTTGTAAATATCCATCTGCTTCAAAATCTCAATACCTTTTACTTTTCTTTCTTCGTGTGTCATAATTATTTCTCCTTAAATTTTATTTTCTACTTTTTCAAATTTGTAACCGATCTTTCTGAGCGTTTCTTCAAATCCAAACCAAGCGAGCAGGTTCATATTGAAGTCGCTATTGCCGAGGGGATCTTCCTTATCCCATTTATCTCCAAACAGCTCCGATAGAGAGTAAATACCCGTATAGCTCATATATTCATATAAAAGCTCGTCTATTTCCTCTTTATACTGCTTGTAGAATCTTACGGTATCCGTGTACCAAATTAAAAAGCCAACCATTCCTGATTGGCAGCCGTAATATAGCACGTCGGTGAAGATATTTACCTTGTCTTCGTAGTTGCCCCACTCGTCTATAACGTAATTACATACGCGCTTATATAACGGGGAAGCATTTCTTTTTAAGCTTCTTACATTACTTAATGTTAGCTTCATTATATTCACCTCCTTCCATAGCTAATTTTTCTTCAATTCTGTCTTTTGCTTCTTCAAGCAATTCTTCTAAATCAATGATAGGTTTTGTCATTACTTTATCTCCTTAAAATCGTTTATATTGATTTTTGTGTATTCACAACCGTATTCGAAGTAATAACCGTTTTCGTCTTGATAAAGGTCGTATGTAACAACGGTGATTTTACCTCTATTTGTAACGGCTACAGATATTTCATTTTTAAGCTCGTTAAGGTCAACAATATTGAAGGTGATCCAAGCCTCACCGTCAAATATCTGAAATTCGTGTAAATAGAACTTATTTTTCATTTTTGTTATCTCCTTTCTTAATCTACAAGCTTGTACCAGATCTTGTATTCAAGTTCAATTTCTCTTGTTTCGTAATTATCTTTGCCGGTATCAATCTGAACTTCACGTATTTCGTAAGTTGCACCTTTGTATTCACCGGGCTTATCGGGTATAGGATGACAATCCTTTATACAGTCTTGAAACAGCCTAATGTAAGGCTTACCGTTCTGACTGATGCAAGCGATAATCAAGTCTTCATCAGTTATGTATCCAAGACCTGATATCTTGATTAACTCATCCTTTCTGTACCTTGTTACGTTGTAAACTACTTTTTTCATTTTTCTATACCTCCGT
>JAZNYT010000099.1:0-2387 GCA_045594565.1 Eubacteriales bacterium | reverse complement strand
TGGCTCGTGGTAGGGCTCTTCAGGGAAGTCCTCGGGAAAGGCTATTTCTATTGTGACTGTATTTTCATCAGGTTCGGGGAGTACAATCACGTTTTCTTCGAATGTCTCAACAGGCTCTTCCACAGGCTCTGTTACCTCGGGAGTATCTATCGGAGTATCAACCTTGGGCTTTTCTTCTTTTTCGCAAGCCACCGCAAAGCACAAAAGTAAAGATAACACTAAAATCAAAAGTCTTTTCATAACTACACCCCCTTCGTTTTCAGTATATCATTCGAGCTCTATTTTGACAAGCATAATATCATAATAGTATATAATCTTTATGTAGCAGCGATAAATGATAATGGCGAAATAACCGTAAGGAGCACAGGTAAAACGAGAATTAAGCTTGACATGGATTTTGCAAGGAACGGAAAAACCGTTACGGTTACAGATTCTTTTGAGTTGTTTGTTCCGGTTCCGGAGGGGAATGCTATCTTTGATTACGCGGAAGGGTTGGAAAATAAGTATAAAATCAACAATTCAGATATTGAAGCAAAAGAAAATTTAACGATATCAGATGAAAAAAGAGTGAATGATTTAAGAAGATATTTGTCATATTATGAAACGATTGACGATGCTTACAAATCAGGAATATTTTATCCAATTTCAAAACAATGCGATATGTCTCAATGTGAAATTTGTTAAAAATTAAGTGTCAAACAAAACCCACAAGCGAGTTAAATGGCTTGTGGGTTTTGCGAGTTTTATTTTAAACGATTAGTGTTTATCCAACCTGCGATAAACTGTATATACATTCGAAGCTTATCTTCGCAATCGTAGAATACAGTTTCGTTTGTTTCAAGATTCTTTATGTAAAAGCCCACTTTCATATCTCCGAAAAGATGCGTCCATTCACTCTCTATTGGAGAGGTATAAGCAATATATTTTCCGTCAGGAGAAAGAGTAGCGTGACAAGCGTTATTTTGTAAATATTCAAGTTTGTTTTCTTCCAAATCGTATAAAAATAAAGCGTAAAGCTCTCTTTCTTTTGCCAAAAGGAGCATATACTTTTCTCCGTCGTAATCGGCTATATCCCAGTAAACTGAAGAAGAAACAGTGAGCTTTAAGGTTTCTTCATTTGTTTTTACAAATCTGTCCTCGGTTTTGTAAAGAGTGTATGAAACAGGGGTTTTATCTTTGATGTAGTAGCTAGGATTTTTTTCAACAAAGAATTGCCCGTTTGCGGTATAATTATAAGATCTATCTGACGGCGCTTCGTCAAAGCCGTAATTGTTTAGTATCCAAGCTCCCACTCCATCTTTCGAATATGAGGTAACTTTATTTGTTTCGGTATCAAGCAGATGATACTCGGAATTCCACTTCCTAGTGAAGAAGTCTTTGCTATTTTGATATATAAAAGAGCCTCCGTCAACGGCGTGGGCGATACCGAGTGTATCAACTTCCTCGGAAATATAGATCACTCGGCTTTTTTCAGCAAAATCTCTATAAAATTTAAAATCTTCCAGAGCGTCTATTTCTTCTGCGAAAGATGGAGGCTTTATCTGGTGGCTATCATTAAAGTCGTTATATAAAGACATAGCGTCATCAATGTTTTTGGTGTTGGGGGTAATTAAGCCGTATGAATACATAGGAATTTGTTCCGCAGAATATGTCCCCGTAGCCATTCCTACAAAAAGACCATAATCACCGAAGGTAAAATCTTCGGGTGAAGAAAGCTTTTCTTCGGTATAAATAACCCCGAAAAGCTCGAAAGGAATCTCAAAGGTAAGCTCTGTTGTAATTCCTTCTTTTTCAACTTTTATAATTGTAAAATCTTTTTCGGGTTCTGTAATCTCTGGCACATCTATTTCTACGTCCTTTTCAGCCACCTCACCCTTTTCACAGGATACGATACAGCACAAAAGAAAAACTAAAAAGCAAATCAAAAGTCTTTTCATGGCATACTCCTTTCTATTTTCAGTATATCACAACGGCATTTCTTTGGCAAGGAAAATTTAAGCGAATGTGTTACGATACCCTTGAATACGAATACGTCTATTCCTACGACTATGAGGGTAATATTGTCAAAACCGTTGACAAGGAAAACGAGAGAGAGTATAATTATTTGTAGCCGAAGAGAGCCGAACTCTTTTCGGTTTCAAGGGTAATTTTTGCCCATATCTTCGTTGATTTCCCTTGTAATACGTAAAGTATTACTTCGAAAAATACGCCTCGATATGAACTAAAATTACCACTTGAAACTTCCCTTGAACCGAGGAAAGATGATTTTTGTGGATAAATTTTTCTGCGAAGTGCAGGAATACTTTATGTATTCCAAGCGACAAGGGAGAATTTAGACCAAAAAGGGCTTTGCTCGGCGATAATAGTTCGACTCTCTTCGGCTATAC
>JAZNYT010000098.1:0-15835 GCA_045594565.1 Eubacteriales bacterium | reverse complement strand
ATCTGATACTTGACAAACCAAAAAAAATGGTGTATAATATACCAGCGTTAAGTTTTTGGCGTAAATTTAATATATGGAGAGATATCGAAGCGGTCATAACGAGGCGGTCTTGAAAACCGTTTGGGTGAAAGCCCACGGGGGTTCGAATCCCTCTTCCTGCGCCATAAAAAAACAGTATACGCCTTTGGTGTGTACTGTTTTTTTATATTGTATAAATGGAGGATTCGAAGTTTATGCCCTGGGGTAAATCCCTCTTCCTGCGCCATAAAAAAACAGATAGTCACAAAGCTGACTATCTGTTTTTTCATTTCCCGAACATTTTTTTATAAACGATAAACGCAACGACAATTGCGGTAAAGCCTGCCGTGAGTTTTCCTACGATTACAGGGAAAATATAGTCGGGATTTATTGACATTGTAAAGGCAAGATGACCTGCGAAGACAAAGGCACCCGACACCGAGAAAGCAAGATTCACTATTCTTCCCTTCTTCGACATATCCGAGACGAACTGATAGCTTGTAGCGACAGTTGCCATTGATGAAACGATACCTATAACCGACATCTTGTCAAGCCCCACCTTATTGCCGATGGCAACAAGAGGCTTATTGAATATTCGGGACACTATGCTGATAAGTGGGAATGCACCTGCCATTATGGCAGAGGCGTTTATTACTACCCTCATACCGCTCATAAGTGGATCAAGACCGCCTATAATTGCCTTTCCAGTTAGAAATTCGAAAATGCCGAGGGCAAGTCCTATGGTAATCACCACGATAAGAGCTTTACCGATAATCGAAAAGGTCTTAATACTTGCGTTCGGTGCTTTGATAAGCGCTATTATAATAAGTGCCGAAAAGACAGTAATAGGAATGAGATTCATAAGAAGCGCCATAAACGGGAGCTTCAATATAATGCCCGATACCAGAACGCCGATAGGTACAGTTCCGAGTCCGCAAAGGATACCGATAAACACGTCGTCGTGATACTTTTTGTCAATTACACTGATTGCGAAAGGAATATTAAATGAAATGGTAACTCCCATCATAGCAGAAACCACAAGTCCGTTGAAGTAGCCCATCTCCGCACTTTCGGCAAGTGCCATTGAAAGAGGGGCTGCCCCCATATCGTTGGCGAGAAGCATACCCATGATAATAGACGGGTCAAAGGGAGTATTATTTGCAATAAACGTTGAAAAAGGTAAAATAAGCTTTGCAAATGCCGGAGCGATAAGGAGCATACCTACCATGGAAAGAGTCATCGTACCAAGGAGCATTATACCCTTTTCAAATTCTTTTCCTATCTTCAGATGGTTTCCCGTAACATAGTCAAGAGCACCAAGAAGTGAAAAGCACGCCATAACTACCGAAAGTATATTCATATAATTGCTTCTTCCTTAAAGCCGTCATTTGTAAGAACGGCGATGTTTTTATATCCGCAAGAAATGAGTGTTTCTCTTGCAAAGTCGTAAGATTCATCAAAATAGCTTTTATCGTGACAATCGGAGGTTATACATATCTGACAGTCAAGCTTTTTCAGCTCCTTTATAATAAAGGGAGCAAGGTACGGAGTCTTTCTGTAGCCCCTTGAAACACATCCCGTATTAAGCTCAAAAATGCGAACTCTCTCTGATATCGTGTGTACTGCTTCAAGGGCAAGCTTTTGATATTCGGGTGAGTTTTCATCGAAGATGCCCGTCGTTTCGGCGTGCTTCGTCACAAGGTCGAAATGACCAACGATATCGGTTTTAGTCTCCCCTATCCTCATGCTTTCGGAATATGCCTTTTTAACAAAAGCAAGTCCGTCACCGCCAAAGTAGGTGTCAACCATTTGCTTTACCTGTTCTTGCGACCTATCAAAGCCTACAAGCTCACCGTCTATCATCATATAGTGCACCGAGGTGATGACATATTCGTAGAGCTCGGGGGAGTCCTTGTGATAAAGGTCAAGCTCAACGCCTTTAAAAACGTCAAGTGTTCCCTTATATTTTTCTTTCAGCAGATCCGCCTTTTCGAGATATTCAGAAAGCAGCTCTTCCTTTACAAAAGGAGATTTATACGGCATATTGCCGTGTCTGGAAAGCCCGATTGAATCAAATCCAAGCTCTGTGGCGCGCTGACACATTTCTTCAAGGGTATTCTTTCCATCACAATAGGTTGAATGTGTATGTAAATTCTGAAGATACATTTTAGTGCTTTGTCCTTAGTCCTTTCGGGTAGTGGTTTTTTATCTGTCCGTTTACCGCTTTTCCTCCGCCAAGAGCTACGCCGTCGGCAAAAATTGCAACGTATCCGTTTTCTACGTCTGCAAAGATGCTTTCACCTAATAGATACTTTTCAAGTCTTTCATCGTCAAGCGTCATATCAAGCTTACGCTTGAAGGCTTCTCCCATTGCGGAAAAAAGATTGTGATGAGGCTGAAAGTAGCCTTTTTTGATTTCGCCCACCGTCACACCCGAGGAATAGGTTATTCTTTCGGGCACGGGAATTTTCGGGTCTATGTATACCACGTTGTCCTTGAACTTAAAAAGAAATTCGGGATCGAAGCTTTGAAGTGTATCTTTTAAAAATTTTTCGGTCTCTGACCTTTCGGAAGGAGTGAGAGGAAGCAGTGCTCTTTTTCCCGAAAAACCCTCTCTGTCCGAGCCTTCTTTTTTCATAAGGGCGAAAAACTGTCCTTCCCCCTTTGCAATATGGGGATAAAATCTTCTCATTCTGTCGTCCCCGATGCCGGAAACGGTAAATGGAATAACTCTGTCGTGGGGTGCTACAAGGGAAAATTCGGGATGTCCTTCGAGAAATTTCTCTACAAGCTCCTCGTTTTCCTCGGGAGCAAAGGTACAGGTGGAATAAAGGAGATATCCGCCTCCTGCTACCGCAGAAGACGCGTTTTCTATAATTTCCTTCTGGCGCGATGCGCACATTCTGACGTTTTCTTCGCTCCAGTCGCGGAGTGCATCCGGCTCTTTTCGGAACATACCCTCGCCCGAGCAGGGAGCATCAACTATAACAAGGTCAAAAAAGTCGGAAAAGTTCTTCGTGAGGGTACCAACGTCGGTAGAGGTAACAACGGCATTTTTTAAGCCCAATCTCTCAAAGTTTCCTGCAAGGACTTTGGCTCGGGCAGGGTTTATCTCGTTTGATATAATAAATCCGCTTTTCAAAAAGGCTGCCGCCTGTGTGGATTTTCCGCCGGGGGATGCACAGGTGTCGAGAATTCTGAAATTCTCTTTTATTTCAAGAGAGGCTATCGGCACCATAGCTGCAGGCTCCTGTACGTAGACAGCGCCCGCGTGGTGAAGAGGATGAGCGCCTATACCGCTATAGCTGAAATAATATCCGTTCTCGCAATACGGAACAGGTGTAGTATCGAAAGGGAGGTCCGCCTTCTTCAATGGATTTACACGAAGTGCACGAGGGGATGGTAAAAGAAGCTCTTTTTCATAGCTTTCAAAGCCTTCTTCTCCAAGAAGTGTTTTCATTCTGTCAACAAACTTTTCGTCGAGTACCACTTTTTACCCCCTACTTTTCTTTATCTTTATAGATTATCTTACAAAAGAGAGAGAAAGTCAATAGATAAAAATTTATTTTTTAAAACTTTCAGCAAAATCGACTTGACATAAATCATTTTTTATGATATACTTCTAAAGCAACCGAAATTGGAGAAGTACCCAAGGGGTTAAGGGGGCAGTTTGCTAAACTGTTAGGTCGGGTTTCCGGCGCGCGAGTTCGATCCTCGCCTTCTCCGCCAAAAAAAAGAGAACATTTGTCTACCGACAAATGTTCTCTTTTTGTTTATCCAAGCCGCAGGCTTGGCATATCATCACGACGCAGTCGTGGATATCATCAGCCCCTTTGGGGCTGTATCTCATCACGCGCCAGCGTGCATCTACCTGCGGCTTGATGATATACAACACTTCGTGTTGATGATATGCAATTCCTTGCGGAATTGATGATATACAAGGCTTTGCCTTGATTTATTTACCAAAATGTGATATAATAAACTCACCGATAAATAAGAATTTAGCGAAGGAGTGTAGTTGTATGAAAAAGAAAAAATTATTATTTGCAATATTATGTGCTCTGGGGAGTGGAACAGTAGGATTCTTTGCAAACCAATTAACCGAGGTATATGGTTGTATATTATTCGGTATTGGTGTTGGTCTGATGGTCTATTCAATGATAAATTTAAGTAAGTAAATTCCAATTTATCGAGCAGTTGGCAACGTAAATCCACGCACCTTTTTTGCGTTTTTACCTACACTTGCGCACCGTTTGTGCGCTTCTCCGCCAAAAAAAGACGTGCCAAAGCACGTCTTTTTTATCCATTGCGAAGCAATGGCATATCATCAGCCGCAGGCGGTATCCTATTCGCACACAAACAACAAAGGATATGTGAGTCATCACATATCCTTTATCTTTTTGTTTTTAAAGTATTACTACCTGTCCGCAGTTATCACAGGATTTTGTTTCAGCAAGAGCAATACGGATAGTATTCATAGAATCCTCGGGAGGATTTACCGTATTGACACCGCGGTTGATAATAAGGTCTGCAAAATATCTGGTTTCCTTGTAGTAGGGGTTTTCGGTCTCGTACTCGGGAGTAATATCCTTACCCTCACGGTTTATAATATGGAAGCCCGAATAGTCGTAGGTTATAGTTCCGTTGGTGAAGTTGCATCTGAAGGTGTTCCAGAATTCACAATCGGGAAGAAGCCAGTCGTCCTGAGAGTTCACAGCCTTGCAGTCATCATATATGTAGTTTGTAGTTACTGCATCGTATCCGCCATCCTCAAAGAATGTTCTGCCAAGAGAGCAAACTGCTTTGGGAGGACCGAAGAGCCACTGTACCATATCTATGTCGTGAACGTGCTGATCAAAAAGTGCTCCGCCGCCCTTTTCACGCTGTAAAATCCAACCGTTATAGGAATGCATGGGCGTCGTACCGCCACGGAAGAAGTAACCCGCAAGTGCCTTTCCAAGCTCCTCACTCTGTACCTTCTCCTTAAGTATTTCATAAACGTTTTCAAAGCGCTCACACTGACCTATCATAAGGTAGCGATTGTTTCGCCTTGCAGTATCTATCATTCTCTGACATTCCTCAAGATTGAGCGCCATGGGCTTTTCGCAAAGAACGTGAATTCCCTTATTAAGACACTGGCAGGTAACGTCGCAATGCATAAAGGTAGGAAGTGCAATCGTTACCATATCAAGCTGTTCGCTGTTTATCATTGTCTGCACGTCGGTATAGCAATGGAACATGGAGAAATCGTATGTACGTACTCCTATTCCTTTTATGTTGTGCTGTGATTCAAAATTAGTAAACTTCTGAGGGTCGGTATCGCATACGGCAACAAGCTGAATATCCGAGCCTTCTTCTATAAATCTAAGGAAGTTATCAAGGTGACCTCTTCCCATAGCACCAAGTCCGATAAGTCCTGCTCTGATCATAACAAAAACCTCCAAATTCTTTTTAGATATTATACACCTTGAAGTATTTTTAGTCAACAACAAAATACAAATTTAAGGCAATAAAACACAAATGTTTATATGTATGACTTTACCTTCTGATAGATTTCATCAGCTATCTTGTCACGGCTTCTCATACTGCCGTTTTCAGCGCAGTGAATAGTAGTCCAGGAAAGCTTTTCCGCCGAGAAAAGAGCTGCCGAATAGGCGCGCTTCAGGTGTCCCTCGTTTTCGTGGATATCTATTTCTCTGCCCGTCTCCTCGCTTCTTTTTCTGATAAGTCCGAGGCTTATTTCGACAGGTACTTCGAGGAAAAGAGTTAAGTCGGGTGAGGGAATTCCGAGCTTTCCGAATTCGAAATCGTAAAGCCAACTTAGGAAATCCTCTCTTTCGTTGTCTCCCTCAATTTTCGTAAGCTGATGAATGGCGTTTGCGGTGGTATAGCGATTTGCTATTATGACGGAGCCCTTCTCGTAGTCTTCCTTCCAGTTTTTTACAAAGCTTGCGAAGCGGTCAACCGCAAAGAAAGAAGAGGAGGCATAGGCGTTTACCGCATCGGGATCGTGAGAAAACTCTCCTCCGAGATACATTTTTACAAGGGCAGATGAGTCCGAATCGTAATCGGGGAATGAAACAAGCTTAACGTTTACTCCGTCGTTTTTAAGTCTTTCGAAAAGAAGCTCCGACTGGGTCTGCTTTCCCGAGCCGTCAAGTCCGTCTATAGTTATGAGTATTCCCATTTTTTACTTCTCCTTTTTAGAAAACATAGTTCCGAAGATGAATTTTGGAAGCTTCATCATTCTGCCCAGTCTTTTGGGCTCCTTGAGGAGTCTGTAGAACCATTCAAGGTTGAGCTTTACAAAGAATTTAGGTGCACGCTTTACTGTTCCGGCAAAAACGTCGAGAGTTCCGCCAAGACCTACTATGAGCTTTGCATTTATATTACTTCTGTTTTCATATATCCATTTCTCTTGCATAGGAACGCCGAGACATACAAAAAGAATATCCGCGCCCGAAGCATTTATTTTTTCAATAAGCTCAGGGTAGCCATCGGGCTTCACGTAGCCGTGGGAGGTACCTGCAGCCTTAAATCCCACGTATTTCTCACCCATCCTCTTATCCGCAAGGTCGGCAACCGACATTCCCTCATCGGTAGTAGGCTTGGAGCCGTAGAAGAAAATCTTATATTTACCCGATGCTGAATTTTTAACGAGTGTCTCGGCAAACTCACAGCCTGCCACCTTGCATTTGAGTGGCTTTTTCAAAATTTTTGATGCAAGTACAACACCCGCACCGTCGGGAATAATAAGCTCTGCCGAATTTATGAGAGTACGAAAGCACTCATCCTCGATGGTCATCTGTACTATTTCGGCATTGGGAGTGAAAACAACACACTGCTCTCCTCTTGCGATATAGCCTTCTGCAACCTCTATCGCCTCGCTTGGAGTAACGTTGTCAAAGCGTACTCCTCTTACGTTTATTTTTTTCATTTCAATTACCTCTTATTATGTCACCCTTTTTAACGTCAAAGGGCATTTTAAGATAAAAGAGCATTCCTGCATGAGGGGTTGACTCAATAGGCTCACCCTTTTCGTCGGTCATGGCTAGTGCCTTAAAAGATACTCCCGTCTTACCCGGTGATATAATTTCAACAGTGCTGTCAAGAAGCATCTTGTTTCGCTGACGGCAAAGTGCAAGTCCCGTTTCGGAATTATAGTCCTCTACAGTGGCAAGGAAAGCCTTTTCCTTGATATATCCCGAGGTGGTGGCAAGATTCGCTTCCTTTTGAGGATGCGTAAAATAGTAACCCGTACAATACTCTCTGTGGGAAACAGAGTCAAGTTCACGTTCAAGGTCGGGGGTTGTCACACCGAAGTCCTCTCCAAAATAGGTATCAAGAGCTATTCTGTAGGCGTTTGTAACCACCGCCGTGTAATAGGCACTCTTCATTCTGCCCTCTATCTTAAGGCTGTCTATTCCTGCCTCTACAAGCTCAGGTATATGGGATACGAGATTCATATCCTTTGAGCCGAAAATATAGGTACCCTCGGGGTGAAGCTCGGCGGTGAGCATATCCTCGGGGCGCTTTTCCTCTGCAAAGTTATATATCCAACGGCAAGGCTGAGCGCACATTCCGCGGTTGGCGTCACGGTCAAGATAGTACTCCGAAAGAAGACATCTGCCCGACACCGAAACGCACATTGCACCGTGTACAAAGGCTTCTATCTCAAGGTCGGAGGGAGTCTTTGCGCGAATAGTCGCAATGTCCTCAAGAGAAAGCTCACGGGCAAGGACTACTCTTTTCGCTCCCATTTCATGCCACATACGGCAAGATGCATAGTTCATATTAGCGCCTTGCGTTGAAATGTGAATATCTACCCCGGGAAGCTTCTGCTTTACCAACTCGAAGACGCCCATATCCGCAACGATAACTGCATCGACTCCTACGTCGGAAAGCTTTTCAAGATATTCTTCGAGAAGAGGAAGTTCATCGCTTCTCGGCATAGTATTGAGTGTTAAGTACGCTTTTTTCTCAAGGGAGTGAAGATGCGACACTCCCCTTTTCATTTCGTCTATGTCAAAGTTTCCAGCAGATGCTCTCATTCCGAACATCTGACCTGCAAAGTATACGGCATCAGCACCGTAATTTGCGGCAAAGGTAAGCTTTTCAAGGTTACCTGCAGGAGAAAGTATTTCAGGTTTTTTCATATCACTTAAGCCTTTTCAAAGAAAGCCTTTATTCCTTTATAAGTTGAGTATACGTCCAGCTTTGAAACCGCTTCAAAGGGAGCGTGCATCGAAAGTACGGGAACACCCACGTCAACAACGTCGATATTGCGGTTTGCAACGTACTGAGCGACGGTACCTCCGCCGCCTATATCTACCTTGCCAAGCTCACCCATCTGCCATACAACCTTGTTTTCATCGAATATACGTCTTATTTCAGCCATATATTCTGCAGATGCCTCAGATGAACCGCTCTTTCCTCTTGCTCCCGTGTACTTGGTAACAACTACGCCTGCATTAACGTAGGATGCATTATTCTTTTCATATACCTCGGCAAAGGCGGGGTCGTAAGCGGCATTTACGTCGGCGGAAAGGCACTTGGTATTTCTGAATACAGCTCTTGGGTTAGCGCCCTCGCTTACCGCAAGCTCCTCTATAAAATCGTAAAGATAAGAGCTGTTAAGTCCTGTGTTGCCCATACTTCCTACCTCCTCCTTATCGGTGAGGCAGACGATAAGGGTACGGTTGCTCTTTGCTTCAAAGAGTGCCTTGACCGAGGGGTATGCACAAACTCTGTCGTCGTGTCCGTAGGAGGATATGAGACTTCTGTCAAAGCCGATATCCCTTGCATTTCCTGCAGGAACAAGACAAATTTCGGCAGACATAAAGTCCTCCTCTGAAATGCCGTACTTATCGGATATAAGCTTTAAGGTGTTGAGCTTTACGGCGTTTCCCGTCTTATCGTCGATAGGCTTCGAGCCGATAAGAATATTGAGACTTTCGCCCGAAATTCCCTCGGCAAGAGTTTTCTTGTTCTGCTCCTGTGAAAGATGAGGAAGAAGGTCGGTTATATAGAAAACGGGGTCTTCTTTTTTCTCACCTA
Organism: Eubacteriales bacterium; assembly: GCA_045594565.1. GTDB lineage: Bacteria > Bacillota > Clostridia > Oscillospirales > SIG627 > RGIG6353. The sequence goes on along the minus strand of JAZNYT010000098.1, from coordinate 6,760 downwards.
TATTTATCTCGACCTCTTCGCCGTCCTTCTTTATTACAACGCCGTGCATTGCAAGAGGAAGCGTTACCCACTGGTATTTCTTGATACCGCCGTAATAGTGAGTATCGAGATATGCGAAGCTCTCAGCTTCGTATACGGGGTTAGGCTTTAAGTCAAGGCGGGGGGAATCGATATGGGCAGCGGCAATAAGAACGCCCTTTTCAAGGGGCTCCTCACCTATTATTGCAAGAATTACCGCCTTACTTCTGTTTACAAAGTAAACCTTGTCACCGCTCTTGTATTTTTTGCCATCCTGCCACTTTTCAAAGCCCTCTTTTTCAGCCATAGCAACAGTAGTCTTTACCGCCTCTCGCTCGGTTTTAGAGAGGTCAAGGTACATCTTGTATCCTTCAGAGAAATCAAATGCCTTTTTTATCTCGGCATCCGTCATTTCATGGAATGCATTTTTTCTCTTATATATAAGCTCCTTTTCAAGAGCCTCTGTGTTATTTTTCATTCTCTTTCTCCTTTTCAAGCTGTTTGAAATATTTTTCTCGCATCTCTCTTAGTCTATTCACGTAAATATCTGTTGCATCAATGGGAATACCCACGAGCTGACCTTCCTCGTAGTGGGCAATACCCTCCTCGAGCCATGAGTCCACTCTGCCAAAGCCTGCATGGTATGCGGCATGGGCGGCATCCCAGTTTTCGTATCGGTCATAAAGAATTTTCAAAAACCTTGCACCGTATCTTATACTGAACTCGGGGTCAGTGAGCATTTCCTCGGTATACTCCGCCCCCTCTCTCTCGGTAAGCCATTCGGCAGTAGAAGGAAGAAGCTGCATAAGTCCTACGGCACCCACCTTGGATACCGCTTCCGCATCAAAGGAGCTTTCGACGTATATCACCGCATAAAGCACGTGCTCTGCAACGCCCTCCTCTGCGGAAACCCTTTCGACGATCTCGCGGTACTCCACAGGGTAAACCTTTTCGTGATTTACTCTTATTATAACCACCACCGCAACGAAAAGAAGAAGAAAGGTGAAAACGGTAAGTGCCACAGGCATAATCTTAAGCTTTCTTTTTTTCATTCTTTAAGTCCTATCCTTTCCGCAAAATTGAGAACGGCTTTTTTTAAGTCATCTTTTGTTTTATTATTCTCTATGGTCTCTTGAGCAAGCTTCTTCAGCTCCTCCTCCGAAATCTGCGCATCTATTCTCTTTTCCGCAAGCTCACGCGATATCCTGTCGCGCTCTGTTATTCTTGAAATTCTCGTTTCTCTGTCTGCCGTAACAGCAAGAGTAACGTGACAAATCTTGTCAAGACCGCTTTCAAAGAGAAGAGGGGCATCAATGACGAACACCTTCTCGCCGCGGGATCTCGCTTCCTCTATTTTTTCAAAAATATACGCCTTTATATAGCGGTGTGTGATTTCGGTAAGCTTTTCGAGAAGGTCTTTGTTGAAAAACACCTTTTCCGCAAGCTTTTTTCGGTAAATTTCACCTTCCTCAGAGGCAATCTCTCTGCCGAAGGTAGAGATAAGCTCGATGGTACAGGGCATCCCCTTTTCCATCACTATCCGCGAAACCTTATCGCAGTCCAGCACCACGAAGCCCAGTTCCGAAAAGATTTCAAGAACGGTTGTCTTACCTGCACCGCTTTGTCCCGAAAGTCCTATTATTTTCATTACTTAACCTCAATTACAGTATATCCCGACGCCTTTATAAGTCTGTTTACTATTGCAAGTCCTATGTCCTTTTCGTCGGGGAGTCTTGAATAGATAACGTCTATATTTCCTACCCCGTCAAAGTATCTCAGACAGTCGAAAAGCGAACGCGCCATTTCTCTTTTATCGTCCTTCGAGCCAAGTATCCTCACAAGTCTTCCACTCTCAAAGCCATCCTCGGCATAGGCGATAACACCGGTTCTTCCCTTTTTATATTCCGCAAGAAGTCTTTCTCTCACCGCATCCTCATCTCCCTTTAAAAGCACAACGGGAGCAACGGGGGCATAATGGCGATACTTCATACCGGGGGCAAGGGGCTTTTCATCCTTTGAAAGCTTTTCCTTTATAGCTTTGTCAAGGGTCACCTTATCCGATATTCCTTCAAGGTCGGAAAGAGTAACGCCGCCGGGACGGAGCATCTTTATTTCGTCTTCTTGGAGCAAGATTATAGTGGATTCAAGTCCAACCTCACAGTCACCGCCGTCGATAATCATATCGACCTTGCCCATCATATCCTCGATAACGTGCTCTGCCCTTGTGGGGCTGGGTCTGCCCGAGGTGTTAGCTGAGGGTGCCGCAATGGGTACGCCTGAAAGCTCGATAAGCCTTCTCGCTATAGGGTGTGAGGGAAATCTTACGGCTACCGTGTCCATTCCTGCCGTAACAGTATCGGGAATGATGCTTTTCTTCTTCTGAATTACGGTAATGGGACCGGGAACGAAGGCATCAACTATTTTTTCAAGAAGCTCCCTATTTTCCACGTTACAGTATTTGTCGTAATCCTCTTTTGAAGCAATGTGAATGATAAGGGGGTTGTCTGACGGTCTGCCCTTCGCCTCGTATATCTTCTCCGCCGCACCCTCGTCAAGAGCGTTTGCACCCAGCCCGTAGACCGTTTCGGTAGGAAAAGCCACGAGTCCTCCTCTTTTTATTATATCTGCCGCTTCACAAAGCTCTTTTTCAAAATCCGCAATTTCCCCTATGGGTATGCGAACTATTTTCGTTTCCATTAAAACTCTCCGTTTGCAAGTTTCTCTGCAGTATCTGCCGCCGCAAGCGCATCGATGATAGGCTCTATTGCGCCATTCAAAATGTTTTCAAGATTATAAAGGGTGAGCCCTATTCTGTGGTCGGTAACTCTGCCCTGAGGGTAGTTGTAGGTTCTGATTCTTTCGCTTCTGTCACCGGTTCCTACCTGACTCTTACGCTCGGATGCAAGGGCGCTGTTCTGCTCCTCAAGCTTCTTTTCGTAAAGCTTGGATCTCATTATCTTCATCGCCTTGTCGCGATTCTTGTACTGGCTTCTTTCGTCCTGACACTCTACCACGATTCCCGTAGGCTTGTGTATCATACGGATGGCTGAGTCGGTCTTGTTAACGTGCTGACCACCTGCTCCCGACGCTCTGTGTGCCTCTATTTCAAGGTCGGCGGGGTTCAGCTCAACGTCTACCTCCTCCGCTTCGGGAAGCACCGCTACCGTTACAGTTGACGTGTGAATTCTGCCCTGTGCCTCTGTTTCGGGAACACGCTGAACTCGGTGAACACCGCTTTCGTACTTCATTCTGGAGTATGCGCCTTCACCGCTTATCATAAAGGAAACCTCTTTAAATCCACCAAGCTCTGTTTCGTTGGCGCTGACAAGCTCGGTCTTAAAGCCAACGGAATCGGCATACATATTGTACATTCTGTAAAGCACGTAGGAGAAAAGCGCCGCCTCCTCACCGCCCGCACCGCCGCGGATTTCCACGATAACGTTTCTGTCGTCATTTTCGTCACGAGGCAAAAGAAGAATCTTCAATTCCTCTGTGAGCTTTTCCATCTCTTCCTTGGCAGTCTGTATCTCTTCCTCGGCAAGAGCCTTCATTTCGCCCTCCTCAAGAGCCACAAGCTCCTCCGCCTCCTCGCGATTCTTCTGCCACTTCTTGTACTCTCTGTACTTCTCGGTTATGGGAGAGAGCACCTTGTACTCTTTTGTGAGCTTTTTATACTCCTCCTGATCATTCATTACCTCCGGAAGAGAGAGCTTTTCCTCTATCTCAACGAATCTTTTTTCTGTGTCCTCAAGTCTCTTAAACATAAGTCTTTATTTCCTTTCCTCACCCATGGGTGTCAAAACCTTTTTTATTCCCTTTTCAAGCTTTACTCTCGAAGCGGTAATCTCTCTGCCGCAAGACAGGCACTTCACCTTTACGTCGCTTCCAACTCTCATAACCTCGAATCGACTGTCTCCGCAAGGATGTTTTTTCTTCATTTCAAGGATATCTCCAACAAGCATTATCATATAAATCACCCAAGTTACAATTATTCATAGTATTATACCACAAAAATCCATTTTTGAAAATAGGAAAAGCAAAAAAATCAAGGCAGAAACAAAATTATTTCTGCCTTGATTTTTTATTCTACGGTTATAGATTCGATAACTACGGGAGTCATAGGCTTATCGCGGAAGTCTGTGCTGACGCCTGCAATTCTGTCTACCTCCTCAATGCCCTCAGTTACCTTACCGAATGCGGCATACTGACCGTCAAGGTGAGGTGCATCCATGTGCATAATGAAGAACTGGCTTCCTGCGGAGTTGGGATTCATGGAACGAGCCATCGAAATAACTCCTCTTTCATGCTTCAGAGGGTTAGGAACGCCGTTTGCGGCAAACTCGCCCTTAATAGAGTAACCGGGGTTACCCATTCCCGTTCCCTCGGGGCAACCGCCCTGAATCATAAATCCTGCAATAACTCTGTGGAAGGTGAGTCCGTTATAAAAACCTTCCTCTACAAGCTTTACAAAGTTTTCAACGGTGATAGGAGCGATTTCGGGGTAAAGCTCAAGCTTTATCTCTCCGCCGTCCTTTATTTTCATAGTAAGATTTTTAGTTTCTGCCATTTTTATGCCTGCTTTCTTTCAAGGTAGTCAACAAGGTCGCCTACTGTAATAAGAGTGTGAATATCCTGTTCTTCAATTTCAACCTCGTACTTGTCCTCACAAAGAACAACAAGGTCTGCAAGCTCCAAGGAATTAAGCTTCAAATCGTTAACGAACTCTGCATCTGCAGTTATGAGCGCCTCGTCAACGTCAAGCTCCTCTACGAGAGCGTTCTTGATTTCCTCAAACATGGTCATTCTCCTTTGATCTTTTAATCTTTTTAGTCGTAGTTTTTTCAAACTCGGTTTTTCTTATCTCAATGCCTCTGATCTGTTTAAAAATCGGAAGCTTCTTATTGAGTTCCTGTATTTCGCGCTTTACTTCATCCTTGATGGCATTGATATCCACAAGTCCCATTTCGGATGCCTTTTCAAAGTTGGGATATACGAGAGCTGTTATGACCGTCTCGCCCGATGCATTTTCCTTACCTACCACAACGCATTCGGAAACAAGCTCTATTCTGTAAATATGCTCCTCTATCTCCTCGGGATAAACGTTCTTTCCGTTATCAAGAATGATGATGTTCTTCTTTCTGCCCGTAATGTAGATAAAGCCGTCCTCGTCAATATATCCTATATCTCCCGTGGAGAACCAGCCGTCCTCGTCGATAGCCTCGCGAGTAAGCTCAGGCGCTTTGTAGTAGCCCTTCATAATGTTGTCGCCGCGAACTACTATCTCTCCCTCGGAGTCCTCGGGGTTTTCCTTATCTATTCTCACCTCGACGCCGTACACCGCAAGACCGACAGATGCGTATTTCTTCCAATGGAAAGGACATACGGATACAAGGGGTGAGCACTCGGTGATGCCATATCCTTGAACAAGGTTTATACCCACGTCCTCAAAGCCTTTTACGTATTCGGGGGCAAGTGCCGCGCCACCGCATACTACCTTCTTAAGATTTCCGCCGAATGCCGCGGTAACCTGTGAGAAAAGCATCTTGCGAAGGTCAATTCCTGCATGACGAAGTACACCCGATACAGCTATACCGCGCTTTAACTTCTTTTCTTGATTGTTCTTCCTTGCGGTATCCCATATTCTCTTATAAACGGTAGTTACAAAGAGAGGTACGAGAATGAGAACGGAGGGCTTGAATATCTTGAAATTCTTCAAGAGATATTTCATACTGTCGTTTATACATACAGTAGCACCTACCATAATGGGAGTGAGTATACCGCAGGTCATTTCATAGGTGTGGTGTGTGGGAAGCACCGACAAAAGCACGTCTTCCTTATGAAATTCCAGCATTGCCGATGATGAGTTTATAGCAGAGGAGATATTCTTCTGTGAAAGAAGTACTCCCTTTGACGTGCCTGTAGTACCCGACGTGAATATAATAACCGCATCGTCCTCAACGTTTATCTCGTAGTCAAGGAAATCGGTAACGTCCTGTCTCAAAAGACGCTTGCCCTTTTCCACAAGCTCGTCGGTTGTAAAGAACTTTTCATTCTTCTTTTCCCTGCCGTCATCCTTTCCCATTCTTATGAAGCAGGAAATGCTCGTTTCTTCCGAAATTCTTTCAAAATAATCGTTAAATCTTTCGGAGTAAACAACGGCTGAAACCTCGGAAATTTCAAGGAAGTTCTTTATTTCATCCTCGGTAAGCTCCTTGTCGAGAGGAACGATCACCCCTCCGCCGTTTACTGTAGCAAGATAGGTAGCGATCCATTCCTTAGAGGTCTCGCCTATTACCGCAATATGCTTTCCTGCAAGACCGAGAGAATAAAACGCTGTGCCGAGTCTGTCTATATATTTATCAAATTCATTAAACGTAACGTCAACAATTTCGTCAGGTCCTTCTCCCTTGTATCGAAGATAGACCTTATCTCCATAGATATCCGCAGCAGATTTCACAAGATGCTTAAGATCGGTGATAGATCTGCTTTCATGTGTAGGGTATCCTTTTTTCATAGCTTCTCCTTTCTAGTGTATACCACCTAGTATTATATTTCTTTTATATGCTTTTGTCAAGTTTTAGGGTGAAATTTTGTTTTTCCCTTTGTGTAATTGTCAATGATGGGTGACACTTTTTGTAAAAATAAAAAACGATAGCACTTGTCAAGGTGGAGAGGTGGAGATTTTCGCAAGAAAATACTACCTACTACCTTGACAACACTCCAAAATGATATAATAGTTTTA
>JAZNYT010000097.1:0-17080 GCA_045594565.1 Eubacteriales bacterium | reverse complement strand
AGCTCTTGAAGCTTGGATGACAGGCAAAACTCTCAGCGAAGTAGTTGGTATGCCAACATTCGAAAGAGATGCTTCCCACACAAACGTTCCAGACGTTGAAGACCTCAAAGCTTCCGTAACAATCACAGTTCAGGACTACCTTGCTGCTCTCCAGAAAGCATACGACAACGCAGTTGAATGCGCAGGCGTTCCAGCAAAAACAGGTCTCGGCACAGTTATCTCTGCTTCTGTAGCAGGCGAAGATGCTGAAGAAGAAACAGGCGCTTCTGTACAGATCAACACAAACATGATGGCAGTTGCAGTTGACGCTGAAGGCAAAATCGTTGCAGCACAGCTTGACGTTGCACAGCAGAAAGTTGCATTTGACCTCGAAGGCGTTGCAGGCGAAACAGACCTCAGAACAAAAGTTGAAAAAGAAGGCGACTACGGCATGAAAGGCGTTTCTTCCATCGGTAAAGAATACTTTGAACAGTCCAAAGCATTCACAGAATGGATGGTTGGCCAGACAGTTGCTGAAGTAACAGGTATGGCAACATACGAAAGAGATGCTTCCCACACAGCTGTTCCAGACGTTGAAGACCTCAAAGCTTCCGTAACAATCACAGTTGGCGACTACCTCGAAGCTCTTACAAAAGCAGCAGCAAACGCTAAATAATCTGAAAACAAGTCAATAATCAGATAATAACAAAAGCACCACTTTTAGTGGTGCTTTTGTTTGTAAAAAAACGTATACTTTTCAATAAAAAAGCCTTAACTTTAATAAAAGTTAAGGCTTTTGGTGCGGATAGCAGGACTTGAACCTGTACCGAATCACTCCGACTAGAACCTGAATCTAGCGCGTCTGCCAATTCCGCCATATCCGCATAGCGTTGCTTTGCAACGCATTGATTATATCAAAAATCAATAAATTTGTCAAGGGAAATTAAAGTTATGCTATAACGATTTTCTGGAAAGATTTTTTACCCTTCTTAACAATAACTTCTTCGTTAAAAGCTTCTCTTGCAACCGATGAGTCTATCTTATCCATCTTCTCACCATTAACTGTAATTCCGCCCTGCATCATAAGACGCTTAGCTTCCCCTTTAGAAGGTGCAAGCTTTGACAAAACAAGAAGATCAGACACGAGAATTTTTCCATCAGAAAAGTCAGATTCGGAAATTTCAGTTGTAGGCATATTTTCCGAGCTCATACCGCTTGCAAATATAGCCTGAGAAGCAGAAAGCGCCTTATCGGCTTCTTCGTTTCCGTGTACGAGTGCAGTAAGTTCATAAGCAAGCTTTTCTTTTGCGCGATTAAGCTCACTACCTTCAAGCACTTCATACTCTGCTATTTCTTCAAGTGGCATAAATGTAAGCATCTTCATACATTTGATAACGTCAGCATCATCAACGTTTCTCCAATACTGGAAGAAATCATAGGGAGAAGTCTTTTCGGGGTCAAGCCACACTGCGCCCTTCTGCGTTTTACCCATTTTCTTGCCTTCGGAATTAAGAAGAAGGGTTATTGTCATTGCATAAGCATCCTTGCCGAGCTTCTTTCTTATAAGTTCTGTACCGCCAAGCATATTAGCCCATTGGTCATCTCCACCGAACTGCATATTACAACCATACTTCTGGAATAGGCAATAAAAGTCATAACTTTGCATAAGCATATAGTTGAACTCAAGGAAAGTAAGTCCCTTTTCCATTCTCTGCTTGTAGCATTCTGCAGAAAGCATTTTGTTAACGCTGAAGCAAGGACCTATATCTCTTAAAAACTCAACATAGTTAAGGTCAAGAAGCCAATCTGCGTTATTAACCATCATTGCCTTGCCCACGGAGAAATCAATAAAACGGCTCATCTGCTTTTTGAAGCAATCGCAGTTGTGCTGAATGATCTCGGGAGTAAGCATCTGTCTTAAATCGCTTCTTCCCGAAGGGTCTCCTATCATTCCTGTGCCGCCACCAATAAGTGCAATGGGTTTATTACCTGCCATCTGCATTCTCTTCATAAGGCACAGTGCCATAAAGTGACCAACGTGTAAGCTATCGGCAGTGGGGTCAAATCCGATATAGAAAACAGCTTTTCCCTCATTTATAAGGTCGGCTATTTCCTTTTCGTCAGTCGTTTGAGCAATAAGCCCTCTTGCTTGTAAATCTTCGTATACTGTCATTTTTATATCCTCTGTTTCTTTATATATTATTTCCTTGTTCTAATAGTTCCGTAGCGGTTTTGATAACGCTATCGGTAATGGTTACGCCACCAAGAATTCTAGCAATCTCCAACACTCTATCTTCATTGTCCAAAAAAGTTGCCGATGTAAACATTCTACCGTCTACTTCTTTTTTAGAAACCTTAAGATGACTGTCTGCAATTGCAGACACCTGTGCGGAATGTGTAATACATATAACCTGCTTTTCTTTTGACAAATGCTTTAAGCTGATACCGATTTTACTCGATGTTTTGCCGGACACGCCCGTGTCGATTTCGTCAAATATCACACACTCAACGCTATCGCAACAAGAAAGAACCTTCTTTAATGCTAGCATAACTCTTGAAAGCTCTCCCCCGGATGCTACCGCAGAAAGACTTTTATACGGCTCTCCGGGATTTGTCTGTACAAAAAAGCATAATGAATAGAGTCCCTTTGTGTTAGGTGATTCTAATTTTTCATAATTAACCTTGAACTTAACTTTATCCATATCAAGAAAAGCAAGTTCGTCGTTTATAAGCTTTGATAACTTTTCTGTTGTTTTCTCACGATGCTTTTGAAGTTTTTCGCCTATGACTGTCATATCAGCTAACAATTGGGATAACTCGTTTTCGTATTCTGCTAACGTAAAATCATATTGCTCAAACTCGCTGATAGTTTCCGATATACTATTTAAATAAGCGATTATGTCCTCTTCAGTATCTCCGTATTTAGATTTCATACGGGAAATAATTTCAAGTCTCGTCTCTATTTTATCAAGCGCCGATGTGGGATCGTCATATACTCCTGTATCAATAGTTGAAATCTTTTTAATTACTTCATTCAGGTCATAAGATATAGAAGTTAGTTTAGAATATACTTCATCGCCATCCTGTACTAATGACTTAATTTTTTCAATGTTATCACAAGCTGAAAGAATTTTGTCATAAGCGCCCGGCTTCATCCCTCCGGAGAGTAATGTAAGCGTACCTTTTACTGCATTTGAAATAAGCTCACTATTTTTTATAATGTCTCTATCGCTCAGAAGCCGTTCTTCTTCACCTGCGACTATTTTAGCGCCTTCTATTTCTTTTTTCTGATACTTTAAAAAATCAAGTTTTTGGTCGCGGTCTTTTGCTTCATCAACAAAATCCTTGAGCTTTTTAGATACGGTAATAAACTTGTCATAAGAAGACTTATAGTCACTTAACAAACATTCGTATTGTGAATCCGTGAGACCGGAATATTTATCAACGTAATCAATATGTGAACTATCATTGAGCAGTGAAAACGAATCGTGCTGCTCGTTTATTGCTATGAGATAAGTTGATATTGTCTTTATAGTTGATATTGGAACGGTTCGGTTGTTAATTTTCGACACAGATTTTCCGTCGATTGTTAATTTTCGAGAAATCATAAGTGTACCATCATCTTCGGCTTCAACAGCAAGCTCTTTCATTTGAGTTGAAAGCTCGTCCGAAATATTATCAAAAACTGCATATACAAAGCATTCGTTTTCGCCATTTCTGATAATGTCTTTTTTGGGACGCTGACCTAAAACAAAGTTTATTGAGTCAATAATCATTGATTTTCCTGAACCTGTTTCACCGGTCACCGCAGTAAAGCCCTTCAAAAAATCTATATCAAGTTGCTTTATCAGAGCAACGTTTTCAATATGTATAAAGCTAAGCACCGACAAAGCTCCTTTCTCTAAAAAACTATATTTTTAAAAGTTCTTTTATCTTTCCGCAAAGAACAATTGCATCCTCGCTGGTCTTAAGAGCAACAAATATCGTATCATCACCTGCTATAGTACCTACGATTTCGCCCCAATTCATATTATCGATAGCAGATGCAGCTGCTTGTGCCATACCGGGAAACGTTTTAATAACGACAATAGAGGTTGAAACATCAATTCTTAATACTGTTTCTTCTAAAATTGTTCTAAATTTTGCTGATAGCTTAATCTCCTCTTCGTGTGAAGCTTTTACAGCATACTTGTATCTGCTATTTTCACCAGGAATCTTAACAAGCTTTAGTTCTTTAATGTCTCTTGAAACAGTTGCTTGAGTCGTATCAAAACCCGAATCTCTCAAAAGAGACGTCAGTTCCTCTTGAGTCTCTATATTGTACTTAGCGATAATGTCTATTATCTTAGCATGTCTTTGAGCCTTCATTCTTACTTCCTCTCTGATAATTTATTGTAAACTATATCGTAAAAGCCTTTATTTTTAATTTTCACAAGACTAATGGAGTTAATTGAAGGCCTTACATCAACCTCGTCAAGATAATACAACTTTTCATTTTTTCTACCATCAACAGTCAAATATGTATTTTCTTCTTTTTGTACGTTTTTAATTTTTAAAACACACTTAGGAGAAAAAACAATAGACCTTGAATTATAGAAAGAATGAGGGCAAACCGGTGTACATAGTATACAATCAATCGTAGGATCAATTATTGCACCTCCGGCAGAAAGAGAATACGCTGTAGACCCTGTAGGGGTAGATATGATAACTCCGTCAGAGTGAAATTTAGATACGTATGTGTCAGAACAATAAAGCTCAAGTTCAGCCATTTTTGAAACTACACCATTGCTCACAACTATATCGTTCAAGGCTTTATGCGATGAAACAATTTTTCCTTCGTGTAATACGTTTACATCAAGCATCATTCGTTTTTCCAACGAAACTCTGCCGCAAATTACATTTTTTAAAAGGTCAATTTCATCAGGCTCCAACTCTGCCATAAATCCCATTCTACCAAGATTTATGCCAAGTACAGGCACATTTGCCATAGATGCCTCGTCAGCTATACTTAAAATAGTTCCATCTCCGCCAATGGTTATAATCAGTTGCACATCACTAAAAAGAAAATTTTTACCAACAAAATTCACACCGGTGAGATCGTACGGGATAAATGCATCCGAAATAAATACTTCCACTCCATAAGAAACCAGTAAAGCAATTATCTTTTTTGTTAAAAAAAGGTCGGTATCCTTTTTTGTGTTTGGAACAATTGCAACTTTTTTCACGGCGATTACCCTTTCTTATATTTAAAATATGCTAAATACTCTTTGTTCCCGTCGCCTCCGAGTATTGGTGATTCGATAATTCTTATAAGTTCAAAGCCAAATAATGCGGCTTCATTTTTTATAAAATCAATAACTTGCAACCGAATCGATTCGCTTTTTACAATTCCGTTTTTATTTAAGAACTTTTTACCTGCCTCAAACTGAGGTTTAACAAGCGAAATGAAAATACCATTCATTTTAAGAACGTTTGTAACGCTCTGATAAAGCTTTGTTTGAGAAACAAAAGAGACGTCCATAACGGCAATATCGCACATCGGAATAAAGCCATTTTCAATATAACGTGCATTGGTGTTTTCTATCGACACCACTCTGGTATCGTCAAGTAATTTTTTGTGCAACTGGCCACTTCCGTTTTCTATGGCGTATACTTTCAAAGCACCTCGCTGCAAAAGAACATCTGTGAATCCTCCTGTCGAAGCACCAAAATCTACTGCCGTCATTGACGTAACGTCAATAGAAAAAGCATCGAGCGCCGCCTCAAGTTTGTACGCACCGCGACTTACATATTTTGTTAAGCTATCATCTATTAAAATAATATCAGAATCGGTTGAAACTTTAAACGAAGGTTTCGTCTGAAATATACCATCGACTGAAATTTTTGAATCTATTATAGCTTTTTTGGCAAGTTCTCTTGTCGGAAGGATACCTCGCAAAACTATCTCTATATCAAGCCTGGATTTATTGTTTATTTCTGTATCCACTTGATCACCCTCACTGCAATCTTTTCTGCAGAAATACCGCAATAATCATACAATTCGCTTACCGACCCGTGCGGAACAACAGACTCACTAATAGCAATAGTCATTGTTTTAAAACTACAAGAAATATTAGAAAACAAATATTCACAAAATCCACCCGTTTTCATTGCTTCTTCAATTCCAACAATGTACTTAGGTGACACCGAATTAAATAGCTCCTCTATTTTTGAAAAATCTAGCGGTTTAAGCTTCATAAATTTAGCAATTGTTACCGCAAAGCCTTGGCTTTCAATAATTTTTTTCGCACTTATAACCTCGGATGTTATTCTTCCGTAGGTAACGAGGAGCACATCACATTTTCTTATAACGTCAAGAGATATGTCGCTTGGCATCGGATATGCTGAAGCGATAAGAGGATCTTCTCCTCCTCTGGGATATCTTATAGCGGAAAGATAAGGATGACTCACACACTTGTCAAAAGCATACTTCATTTCACCGAGTGTTGCGGGGGCATAAATGCAAGAATCGGGAAAAGTAAGCAAAATGGACACGTCAAATAGTCCGTGATGAGTTGCTCCGTCCTCGCCAACAAGTCCGGCACGGTCAATTGCTAAAACCATCTTTAGTTTTTGAAGAACAACGTCATGAAGAATCTGGTCGTAGCATCTTTGAAAAAACGTACTATAAACTGCAAAAAAAGGCAAAATGCCGGATGACGAAAGAGCACCGGAGAAAGTTGCAGCGTGTTCCTCACAAATTCCTACATCAAAAAGTCTATCGGGAAATTTATTTTTGAATACAGTTAGTCCGGTACCATCACACATTGCCGCAGTGATTGCTGCGGTATTTGAGTTGTTTTGCGAATAATCAACAAGAATTTTTGCAAAACGTTCCGAAAAGGATTCAACAGGCTTACTGCAATTCTTCGGCGAAACAAAATGATATTTATTTGGATTTTTCTCTGCTTCGGGAAGTCCTTTACCTTTTGTTGTAACAAAGTGAATAAGCACCGGCCCCTTGACATTTTTTGCATCCTGTATCAGCATCTCGACGGTTTTAAGATCGTTACCATCGGCTGGACCGAGATAATAAACTCCCAAATCTTCAAAAAATGTGCTTCTTATAAGTAATCTTTTAATAACAGACTTAAGTCCGCTAAAAAAAGCAGTAATATATTTTGAAATAACAGGTATTCTGCTAAAAGCGCTCTTTGCTTTTCTCTTAAAAGATCGATAACCGTTAGTGACCCTTATTTTGTTAAGATATGCAGACATTGCACCAACGTTTTTTGAAATAGACATATCGTTATCATTGAGAATGATAACGACGTTGTCATTTTTGGATATGTTGTTAAGGGCCTCAAAAGTCATTCCGGTACAAAAGGCACCGTCACCAATAACTGCAACAGAATAATAGTCCTCTCCCTTCAACCGGGCTGACTTGGCAAAACCCAAAGCGGCAGAAAGCGCAGTACTGCTATGCCCTGCACCAAAAGGATCATGTTCGCTTTCGTCTTTTTTTGTAAAACCGGCAAAACCATTAAACTTTCTTAGGTTGGTGGCGTCAAAAAATCGACCTGTTAGAAGCTTATGTATATAACTCTGATGACCTACATCGTAAATAATCTTATCCTTAGGAGAGTTAAACTGTCTGATCAGTGCTACAGAAATTTCAACAACACCGAGATTCGATGCAAGATGTCCCCCACTGACATTTACTGTATCAATAACATATTTTCGAAGAGCCTGACAATATTCAGAGGCAGCTTCTGTGTCGAGTTTTTTAATTTCTTCTATACTCAAAAATTCCATTTACTGCCTCCTTTAAACTTCATATAATTTTATCATATAAATGTTGAAAAATCAACATTTATGCAACAATATACATTATTTTATGCATTTTCTTCAGGTGTAAAATCACGAAGCACCACTGCTCCGTCTTCTCCTCTTGAAAGTATCTTCACTTTTTGTTCGGCTTCATCAAGTAATTTAGAGCACTTTTTGACTAAATAAATACCAGCTTCATAAAGTTCAAGGGAATCATCAAGCTTTGCAGTCTGATTTTCAAGCTTTGAAACAATTTCCTCCAAAGCTTGAAGCGCTTCTTCAAATTTATAATCATCAAATTTTGAAAAATCCATATTTACACTCCGTTCTTTACAGTTCCCGTTACCTCAGCTTCTACGCTTCCGTCAACGGTCTTGAATTCAACCTTGTCTCCAACGTTTACGTCATTTACACTCTTTATAAGGCCGCCCTCTTTGTTAAATACAGCAGAATAGCCTCTTGAAATAATCTTGAGAGGATTTAGAGCCTCTAGCTTCGATACAACGCTTGTCATGGACATCTTCTTTTGCATAACAAGATAATCAATCTTATCATCAATCTTAGAAGCAAGCTTATCAAGAGTCATTCTTTTATCATCTATCAGGTACATAGGCGATGTCAGACACTTTTTATTAGCAATCATATCAATTTTAGTATTAAGTGTCGACAGTCTGCCGTTTACAAGGAGTCTTAGCTTATTGTTGTAAGCTATAAGGTTTTCTGCCTCTCCTCTTTTGTCAGGCAGTGCAAGCTCTGCGGCGGCAGACGGAGTAGGCGCTCTTAGGTCGCTTACGAAATCACTTATCGAAAAATCTGTCTCATGTCCAACAGCCGAAATAACGGGGATTTTTGACATATAAATTGTTCTCGCAAGATCCTCGTTATTAAATGCCCAAAGCTCTTCAAGAGATCCTCCTCCCCTTCCGATTATAATTGTATCAACAGGAAGCTTTGTATTAAAGTACTTAATTCCCTGTGATATCTGAAGGGGTGCGTTTTCTCCTTGAACAAGACAAGGAAACAATATTATTTCGGCAAGTGGATAACGTCTTTTGCTTACGTTTATCATATCTCTTATTGCGGCACCTGTGGGAGACGTAACTATTCCCACCTTTGACGGATATTTAGGAATAGGCTTTTTGTGTGACGACGAAAAAAGTCCTTCCGCTTCAAGCTTTGCCTTGAGCTGTTCGTATGCAATATACAAAGCACCAATGCCGTCGGGCTCCATTGAATCAGCGTACAACTGATAAGAGCCGTCTTTAACATACAGGGAAATTCTGCCATGAGCAATTACTTTCATACCGTTTTCGGGTAAAAATTTCATTGTTGAGACGTTAGATTTGAACATTACGGATTTCAAAACTCCGCCCTCGTCCTTAAGAGTAAAATAGAAATGACCCGTTTTGTAGTGATTTGTAAAATTTGAAATTTCACCTTTAATGTAGATGTTTTGTAAAACGGTATTTGCATCAAAAAATGACTTAATGTATTCATTAAGCTCTGTTACGGTAAGTACTGTTTTAGACATTTAGTTTACCTTCAAAAACTTTTCTTTTGTTAAAAGAGCAATTCCCACAGCATTGTCCGAGGATAATGCAGGACTTGCAAAATAAGCGTTGCAAACCTTTTCAGCATGACTTTGAACTATCTTGCTTCCCGATACACCGCCTGCAAAAACAACAGGAAGTGAAACGTCTTCTCTGGATTCAAGCATTTTATCAATAGCCGCCACTATTACCGAATATACGTATGAAGCTATATCCTCTTTTGAAGCATTATTCTCATACATCTTTTTTGTTTTGTTCTCAAACCCAGAAAGATTAATTTGACTGCTTCCACATATTTTAATTTTGCAAAGCTTTGCTTTCGCCAATTCTTCAAGCTTAGCACCGCACGGAAAATCAAGCCCAATCATAACGCCAACTCTGTCAACAAGCTGTCCGAGAGTTATATCCTGTGACTCGGCAACTATCTTCATATCAAACCCGAATTGATTTTTCTCGGTTTTTAAGAGTTCGCAGGTACCACCCGATAAATGGAAGGAGTAAAAGCTGTCAGGTACATCGATATCTGCACCGAATATTGATGCTCTGACGTGTCCTTCTTGATGTGAAAAGCTGTATAGCGGAACGTTTAGTGCAGACGCAACAGCTGATGCAACAGAAACTCCCGACAAAAAGCAAGGCATATACGAACCATCAATTGGTCTAGGGGTTGAAGAAACGCCAACAGCTTTCACAAAGTAACTATTACCCCACTCACCTTTTACAAGGTCAAAAAGCTCTTCAAATGCAAGTGGCAGATTTTTCACGTGCATAAACACTGCGTCACTCTGTCTTACCCCTTTTTCAGAAGGTTTTACGTAAAGAGGACGCTTTATGCTAAAATACTTATTATCCTCCGCAATGGCACAAACTGACGTTGTATAGTTGCTGGTATCAACACCAAGCCAAATGTTATTCATTTTTTTTGGGAACCGTCAAAGCGATTTTTGCAAGAACTCCGTTAATAAAGGAAAATGCCTTCTCATCGTCGTACTTTTTAGCAAGCTCAACCGCTTCATTGACAGCAATTTTTACGGGAATATCTTCAACGTATTTAATTTCATAAGTAGCGAGCCTTAAAATTGCTTTAGAAACACGCGAAATTCTCTCACTCTTCCAGTTAGCTGACGATGAGTCTATGAGAGAGTCAATATCCTCTAAATTCGAATAAACGCCGTTAAAGGTCTCAAAAATGTAAGGCTCTTTTTCAATTTCCTTGTTTTCAAAGTACACTAAAGCCGTCGAATAAATTTCAGAACAGGTCATCTCAGGCATGAAGTCCTTTTCAAAAATAAGACAAAACGCTATTTCTCTTGCTTCTCTTCTTTTCATTATGTTTCAACTTTCTTTTTTGATTATAATTTTAAACGTCCTTCGAGTGCTCTTGTAAGCGTCAACTCGTCGGCATATTCAATTTCTCCACCTGCCGGAATACCATATGCAAGTCGGGATACGGAAATACCGAGAGGTTTTATCAGTCTGGAAAGATACAAAGCAGTGGCTTCCCCTTCTATACTTGGAGTAGTTGCCACGATTACCTCCGTTATGTTTTCGGTAAGTCTAGAGAGTAATTCTTTTACCGAAAGTTTTTCGGGGCCTACACCGTCTGACGGAGAAATAAGTCCACCAAGCACGTGATAAAGCCCGTTAAACTCGTGTATTTTTTCAATGGCTATTATATCCTTAACGCCCTCAACCACACAAATAACACTCTTATCTCGAGAATCAGATGCGCAAATCGGGCAGACCTCGGAATCTGTAATATTTCCACAAACAGAACACACCGTTATTTTATTCTTAGCTTCGGCAATAATATCAGAAAAGCTCAATGCTTCATCTTTATCCATATCAATAATCGCAAAAGCCATTCTCACAGCTGACTTGTAGCCGACACCCGGAAGCTTTCTGAACTGTTCAATAAGTTTTTCGACAGGCTCAATAAAGTTATACATAATTAAAACAGACCGGGAATATTAAGGCTACCGGTTATCTTGGACATTTCTTCAGCAGCACTGTCCTCAACACGCTTAATTGCTTCATTAACAGCCGCTGTAAGTATATCTTCAAGAGTTTCTATGTCATCGGGATCAATAATATCAGGAGATATCTTAACGTTTTTGATTTCTTTTTTTCCGGTGATTGTAAGCTTGACCATACCACCGCCGGCAGATATTTCATATTCTTTTGTCTCAAGCTCTGCCTGCATTGCATTCATATCTTCCTGCATTTTCTGAGCTTGCTTGAGCATTGCATTCATATTTTGAGGGCCACCGCCCATTCCCTGAGGCAAACGTGCTTTCATTGTTAATTCTCCTTAAAATTTATAAGTTGTCTAAATCGTTGTTAATATTTTGATTATCACTAATCTCCGCGTTATCTTCTACGATAGAAATTGTATCGATCTGCGGGTCGAGTTCTTTTGCTATCTCTAATGCGCTTGCGAGAGATGTAGGCGATTTTAACATAGAACACGCAAGAGTGTTCGTGGAAATAACGAGCTTTTTATCAATACGTCGAATTTTTGCAACATCCATAAAAAACTTATTCATTGGCTGCTTTTCGCCAAATTTTCTTACGAATTCGCTCGTATGTTCAAAGATATCTTTGTTAGAGTTAGCAACAACTTTGGACTTCTCTTCCTTTTTTTCGGGTTGAGGAGCAGCCTTCTTGACAGGTTTCTTTTCTTCTTTTTGGGTTATAACTTCACCGCCACTTATAGCGCTTTCGAGCCTTGACAACCTATCAGAAAGGGAATCCAAATTTAATACTGACGAAGGTGTTGTCATTTTTATAATGGTTATTTCTGCAGTAACCTTCTTATTTACTCCAAAGACATCCGGTGAATTTATAAACTTTTTTAGTTCCTCTATAAAATAAGCTAAAGTGTCATTTGATACACTATCTGCAATCTCGTGAAGTCTTACCAATTCACTCTCAGATGAATTGATAAATCTAGACGGAGACGCAACGTTTTTAACGACAAGAACGTCACGGCAAATAGAAAGCAGTTCAAAAAAACACGAGGAGATGTCGCCGTTTTTTTCATATAACTCATTGACCAGTGCAATTGCTCTGACTGTATTCTGCTTCGAGCATGAATACAAAAGCTCAATAAGCTGTTCTCTGTTGGAAAGTCCTAATAAATTTATAACATACTCAGCAGTTATAAAACCACCCTTAGATGCACAGGATTCTAAAAGGCTGAGAGCATCTCTCATTGCACCGTCCGAAAGTCCGGCTATAATAGATGCCGCCTCTCGCTCAATGTTTATCCCCTCTTCGGAGCAAATATACATTATGCGATCAATAATCTTTTCTCTTTTTATTCTTGAAAAGTCAAATCTTTGGCAACGTGACATAATCGTCGCAGGGACCTTGTGAAGCTCGGTTGTTGCAAGAATAAAAAGTGCATGAGATGGCGGCTCTTCAAGTGTCTTTAACAGTGCGTTAAACGCAGAAGCTGACAGCATATGCACCTCGTCAACTATATAGACTCGTTTTTTCATAGATGACGGAGGATAAACCACCTCGTCGCAAATGCTTCTTATATCGCCTACACCGTTATTGGATGCTGCATCAAGCTCAACAACGTCGACAGAAGTACCGTTGTTTATTTCTTTACAGGCATCGCATTCATTGCAAGGACTACCGTCTTTAAGATTTGCGCAATTAGCTGCTTTGGCAAGAAGCTTTGCGCAAGTAGTTTTTCCGGTTCCTCTTGAGCCGCAAAAAATATAGGCATGCGAAAGCTTGTCAGAAGATGTTTGATACTCCAAAACAGAAGTAATGTGCTCCTGACCAACAACGTCCTTAAAGGTTTGCGGTCTCCATTTTCTGTATAATGCCTGATACATACTAGATCCTTTCAAAACACAAGATACGAATTAAGACCATGCACCTTGAATCGAAATACAAACATGTCCGTTATTCTGCAAATAAAGCTCAAAACAGGCAACCTCACGGCACATCAAATAAACCGCTTAGTGCTGCTTGGTTCCCCACCTGACACGGTTCACAGCCTTCAATTGCGTAAGACCCATTTCTCAACGCCAATTCACAAAAGCAGCTACACATTTGTATTCCTCAACAAAGGAATTCGCCCCTGCTATAGCGGATTGCAGGTGACAAGGTGCCGCTGACTCCCCGGTTAGCATGGTCTTAATTCGTATCTTGTGAAAAGATAAATTATTTTGTTCCGAAAATTCTGTCTCCCGCATCACCAAGACCCGGAAGAATATATGAATGGGAATTAAGTCCTCTATCAAGGGCGGCAGCGTATATCTGAACGTCAGGATGTGCAGAAAGCACCGCCTCAACTCCTTCAGGAGCCGCAACAATATTCATCATCTTGATATTCTTAACACCCGAATTTTTCAGAAGGTCTATCGCCGCAACGGCAGAGCCTCCTGTAGCGAGCATAGGGTCAATAATAATAGCAATTCTCTCAGAAATATCCTGAGGAAGCTTACAATAGTAGGTAACAGGAAGAGTGGTTTCAGGGTCACGGTAAAGACCAATGTGACCTACCTTAGCAGCAGGTATAAGAGTGAGTATTCCAGGCTCCATACCAAGTCCTGCACGAAGGATAGGAATAATGGCAAGTTTTTTTCCTGCTATTGCACGAGCTGTCATTTTTTCGAGAGGAGTCTCAATCTCTACGTCTTCAAGAGGTATATCTCTCGTTGCTTCATATGCAACAAGCATAGCAATTTCGCTTACAAGCTCTCTGAATTCCTTGCAACCTGTATCAACGCTCCTAAGAATAGAGAGTTTATGTTGAATCAGCGGATGGTCGCAAACAACAAAATTTTCGTATTCTTTCATTGTAAAATTCCTCACTTATTATTTCACATCTAAAATATTTTATTATGCTTTGTTTATTATAACACAACAATTAAAAAATCGCAATATTATATATAAATTTTTTAAAGTATTTTATCGTACATTTCAACTCTTCTTTGATGTCTTCCGCCTTCAAACTCTGTATTCAAGAATATATCAAGGTTGTGCAGAACTGCTTCAATACCCATAGTTCTTCCGCCAAAAGCGATTACATTGGCATTGTTGTGAAGTCGCGAAAACTTGACGCTGTAGCTGTCATTTGTACAAATAGCTCTGACACCCTCGTAAGTGTTAGCGCAAAGCATCATTCCAAGACCTGTACCGCAACAAAGAATACCCTTTTCAGCAATCTTCTGCTGAACAGCTTCAGCAACTTTCTTACCGTATACAGGATAATCAACCGATTCCTTTGAGTTAGTTCCGTAATCGATGTACTCGATTCCCTTTTCATCAAGATATTTTTTTATCTCTTCCTTGAGTTCATATCCGCCGTGGTCTGCTCCGATTGCAATCATTTTTCATTCTCCTTATTTAAATTTATTCTTTCTGCTTGTGACGTTCTTAAATAAAGCGGCATAACCGTTTTACCGCTTTTCACTTCACCATTTAAATACTTGCGGTAAGCAACCTTTCCAACAGATGCAGCGTTCTGACGCATAAGCAAATCCGGTGCAAGTAAAAGTCTTTGATTAAATTCATTTTCTTTTAAAAAATCGTACAACTTTTCTCCGCCATCACCATTTATTATGACGGGTTTGTCTATTTTTTTCAGTTCATCTAACACCTCTTCGCAAGATATAGCTCTATCTGACGTGATACGCTCAATCTTGTTGCCATTATATGCAAAAAAGGCGTTATAAAGTTCGTTACGTCTTGCATCCATCGAAGGAGCGATTATGTATTCTTCGTGCGTATTTTCGTTAATTCTTAAGTTTTCAGCTAGTGCTTCAATGGCAGATATACCCACTACAGGGACATTCTTCTCGAATGATAATCCTTTAACTGTAGCGATTCCTATACGAACACCGGTAAAAGATCCGGGGCCCTCTGATACAGCAAAAAGTTCAATATCATCAATCGTGTAACCTGAATTTCTTAAAAGCTCATCTATCATAGGTAGAAGCTTCTCGCTATGCGTAAGCTTATTATGAATGCTAGAAACACCAATTATGTTTTCATTATCAAGAAGTGCTACAGACGCCGTAACAGCCGTCGAATCAAGTGCAAGTATTATCATTTATAAACTCCACCGTAATCTCTCTTTCGTTGTCAAGAGAGAGCTTTCTTATCGTTATCTTTATATATTCCTCCGGAATAGCATAAGGAATGTTTTCGCACCATTCACAAATAACGATACCGTTGTCAAGATAGTCGTAAAATCCGACAGAATATAAATCATCATCATCTGTAATTCTGTACATGTCGAAATGATAAATATTATCATCACCAGCGGTATATTTATTAACTATGTTATAAGTTGGGCTTGTTACAATGGCATCGGGCAATACGCTTTGAACAAAACCTCGCACAAATGCCGTTTTTCCGGCACCAAGATCGCCGAAAAGAGCCACAAAAGCATTTGCCTTAACTTTCGTTCTGAGTTCTGCACCTATCTTTTCTGTCTCGTCGGCAGAGGCTGTAATATATATCTTTTTTTCCACCGCTACTACCTTACTGTATAATTATAAATTCTTATAATTGATTTTACCACAAGATTCATTTAATGTCAATCACTTGAACAATGTGTTTTAGTATATTATTTTCTCAAAATGTATTGCATTTTGCCAAAAATGGTGGTAAAATCATAACAATAATAAAAAAATTTTTAAAAGGAGTATATTATGGATTTTTTAACAACTGCTAAAGGCTCTTTGCTCGAAGACTTTTATCCCGCAGGCTGGGATATGGCAAAAATCGACGCTTGCTGTTCTAATCCTCCCGAAACTATTGAGGAAAGACAGGATTTCTGGCACAAGGATTTCGGCCTCAAGTGTGCGGAAAACGTGTACGAGTTCGATATGATACTTGGTCACGAAATTGCACTCGAAATCAAAAACTGCCGTGATGAAGGTAAGAAGCTCGCTATGATTCTTCCCGTAGGTCCTATGGGAATGTACAGATGGGCGGTTTACTTCCTCAAGGCTTGGAACGTAAAGTGCGACCACGTATACGGATTCAATATGGACGAGTGGTCAGATGCTGAAGGAAACACTCTTGATGCATCTTGCGAAGGCTCTTTCCAGAATGCAATGGAAAATGCTTTCTACAATCCTCTTGGAGAGCTTACTATTCCCGTTTCTCAGAGAAACTTTGCGACAAAAACAAACCTTCCTACATATCCCGAAAAAATCAAGGCACTTAAAGATGCAGGTGCTAAACTCGTTACAGTTTTTGGTATCGGACGTATGATGCACATCGCTTTCTGGGAGCCTCATTTTGCAGCAGAATTCAACACAGTTGAGGAATGGAAGAATAACTACTACAGAATCGGTGCAAAGCTTCATCCCCTCACAATCGAACAGAATGCCATCACAAGCTTCAAGAGCCGTACGACTCTTGTTCCTTGCAGAGCTAATACAATCGGCCCCGGTCTCTTCCTTCAGTCCGATAAAATAATTGGTGGTTGCGATGGTGCTCTTTCCAGAGGTATGCAGTGGCAGGGTATGTCACTTTGGACAACTCTCAGATACGGTCCTTGCACTTGGATTCCTTCATCATTTATGCCTACACTTCCCGGTGTTATAGTTTACCTCAAAGAACTCGCCGGTCCTCTTACTGCAGAGTGTAACTAATAAATTTTAAACACCAAGCCTGTGCTTTGCACAGGCTTTAGCCTGTCGGAAAAAAACCATCTCAATAAAGTGGGGTGGGGTTTTGGGGTGTAAAAAAGTGTTTTAAGAAGA
>JAZNYT010000096.1:0-9752 GCA_045594565.1 Eubacteriales bacterium | reverse complement strand
GATTCTTCGTTTACTGTGTTTTTCCATACAGCCGTTTTATCATCGAAGAAATATTCGGAAGAAGCCTCAAAGCCGATTCTCGAATCCTTTTCCTGACAGGTGAGTGCGTGGTCAACGTTTTCTTTTTCTTCCTCTATAACTCTGTGCATAAAGTTGACGAGAGTATTTTTCTCGTAGGAAGGAAGTCCAAGCGCCTCAAGAAGTCTCTTTACGTCTTCCTCGGGGTGCTCTTCACCGATTCCCAGAAGCATATGCTTCGCTATCTCCCAACGCATAAGGTTTACCGCAGTAGTATAAGTACAACCTATGTATTCTGCCACTGCAATCTGCTCTATCTGCTCGGTTGTATTTTTACCCGAGAGCTCAAGGGCTTTATATAGCTTTTCTACGCCAAGCTCAAAGCATCTTTTTGCTTCCTTCGCGTGCCTGAGTCTCATAAGAGACCAGTCTACGTTGGGGAATACTCTGTCATAGCATATAGGATTCCATATACCTATACCTTGACGGGATGCCCAAGGGGGTGTGGGGAAGCTGGGGAGCTCTTCTCTTTCCTGATCGAAAAGCATAGGGTAACTTGGACCGCATCGGTAGGCACCGTATTGGTCGGCAACACAGGGGACAGTCTGTGCAATTCCGCTGCTGAAAATCTCCCATGCCGCAAGTGCTTCTGTGTAGCCCTCGCCCCAGTCTCTTTTTGCAATAGCATCAAGACACTTTTCGTCTGTCATACTGTTTGTGGTAAAGGCATTTTTTGCAAAGAATCCGAGGAAAGAGGGCATATAACCGTATTGATGGCTTTCCATAAGTCCCGAAAGTCCGTAAAGCTCATGTGACTCGCGAATATTCTTATAACGCTTCTGCCACTGATACGGAACGGGCAGGTAGGGAGCTGACCCGATGTCCCAGGTTCTTCCTCCTGTGTTTGTCATAGAATAAAGAGTGAGACCAAGCTCCTTTGCTCTTTCCGCCTCGTCAACGAACACCTGGCAAGGACCGGGAAATGCAATGGAATAGTCGGCAATCTTATATTCGTTACCCAGATCGTCTTTGAGGTATTCCCACATTTCAAAGGTAACTTGATAAGAAATATCCTTCGGCAGATTGTCCATAAGTTCAAGTCGTGCTTCTTTGTCTACCCATCCCCAGTTGTAGCTCCAAAAGATGATATCAATATTGGGCGCGTAGGCACGTATCTTCTTTTTTACCATATTTATAAGGTCGGGATAATCATAGCAAGGGTAGTATCCTGTAGCGGGACGGGGATCGTCCTTGGGCTTATTTCTGTATCCCACACCTGCTGTACGGGTATCCTTAGAAGGAAATTCGAAGGTTTCACCGACGAATACAATACCCTTTACGTCGGGTGTCTTTTTGAAGACCTCACCGAAGTATTTTTCATAAAACTCTTCGGCACCCTCGTCATCGGGGTGCATATCACATCTTATTTTACTGTAAAGGTATACGTCGATACCGTACCCCTTGGCACGCCATACCAGATGATTGAAGTCACAGTAACCGCAGGTGTGTCCTGCGAAGTATGCATCGGGGTCTTCAAGTCCGTGTAAAACCATATCGGGATGCACCATATAGATAAGAACGGCATCGAAGCCCGCGTGAGCAGCGGCAGAGAAAAATTCGTCGGAGCAGGTGTCAAGCTCAAATCCGGGATGCGTCATTCTGGGTGAGAAGAGGGGAGCGTGCTCGGTGTCCTCTGCAGGAAGCTTTGCCTCACCGCGAAGTCCGAAAATATCTTCAAGGTGGTAAACTCCTTGTGCCGTGCCTCGCTCACTCTTACCTGTGATTTTTACAAAGTTTTCGGTTACTGTAATGTAATAAGCGCCCTCTTGCTTTGATTTTACGGCATTTTCGTCTATATTAAGAAGTATTTTTTTGTTGGGATTTTTTATTTCCTCATCCATATTCTCGGTGAATTTAACACGGAGTGAAAGTGAGAATGAGTCAACGAGAAACTGAAACAAATCGTTTGAATAGAATTTTACAAGTCTTGAATCGGTTTTAGGAAGTACGATTTCCCATTCGTCGGTAATTGTACAAATTGCCTCTTCATCCGCGTTTGGGGTGGGCTTTAATGAACCCGTTTTCAGGTAGTCTCTGTTTCGAAATTTGTAAGGTTCAAACTTGTTCATGATAAACTCCTGTTTTGTGATTTTTTATAAGCTTTTCCGCTTGAACGTCTGACAGTCCATATTCTGCGGAGCTTTTAAGTAGTAAGGTTAAAATTTCTGTATTGCTTTTTTCTCGACTTTCACGCACCAGCCTTGCAAGTGCGCCATCTTCCGAAAGATAGTCAAAATAAAGGTCTACCGCTTTTTCAACAAGCACTCCGTTGGAGGAAGGCTTATTTTTTGATATGAGAATTTCCTCGTACAGTTTTTTATAGCAACCGAGAGAAACGGCTATATTTTTTTCAATTATCTCAAAGGTTTCATCGTCAATGTAATTGAGGGAGATTTCTTTTTTATATTCTTTTTCTTCGAGATAGGCGAGGAGTGTTATTAGATTCATCTGACAAAAGGTGTCCTTGCCAAACCAAAGAGCAACTCCGTCAAAGCTTTCAAGGTCGGTTCCAAGAAGAGGTGCGTTCTTTTTGTACTCGTCGGCACTCACCCCTAGCGTTTCTGACCTTATGCAGATAAATTCTTCTGAAAATATGTCAATTACAGTATTGCCGTCCATCATGCACTCACGGAATGGGATAGCTTCACCGCCGAATTTTTCAAGGAAATAAGAGTTAAAGTAATCTCCGTTTGTTATATTTAAAAATCTTTTCATAATATCTTACCGTCCATTTTGTTTTTGAACCGATATACAATATGATTTTAGCATGGCTTTGTGTTAGAATCAAGTAGCAACAGACAATTTAAGGTGTCATATTATGGGATCTAAAAAAGCAAGGGACTTTTATATCGGGCGTTGTTATATGCTTCGCAGGACTTTCGGTGCTTATAGAAAGATTGATTCCTCGGGAGATATAGGAGATGTACCGTAAAAAGTCAAAGGTTCATACCACAAAGTGGATAGGCTTTACTATTACTTCCTCAACATCTCCGCAAATTTATCAACAATCTTATCAATTATCTCTTTGCCAAGTTCAGGAGAAGTATCTTTGGCTGTTTCGGCAAACCAATCGTCAGTTTCAGAGAGTCTTTCGAGTTTGATTGTACCGGGGTAAAGATACTCAAGTCCCGAGCATTCATAGATACCTGCGTGGTCACCGGGGGTGTTTGCAATCTGTTCGGAAAGAAGCACTCTTACCCAGTTCCACGGATTATCTTCATCGGAAAGATTGTTGTAAAATTCCTTATTCTCGTTCTTGCCCCACCAGCCGTAGCCTTTTGTTTCGTCGAGATATTCAAAGGTGAGCTTCTTTGCCGCTTTCATACAGGCAAGTGTCATCGGAAGATAATCCTCTGTCTGATGTGCAATAAGCAGATAGATGTTTCTGTTGATTCCTGCCGCAAAGAGAGATTTGAGAATATCGTACATATAAAGCTCAAACGTGTCACACTTTACATCGATTGTGTTTGTTTCGGGACCGCCTACGGCATAGCTTGCAACGCCATACCAGATTGGAGGAAGTACAACACAGTCAACCTTCTTTGCAACCTCGCGGGCAAGGCCTATTGCCGTCAGCGTATCCGTTCCGTACGGACAATGTGCACTGTGGTACTCCATTGTTCCCACGGGAAGAATGAACGGCCAACGCTCTTCCTTTGCCTTTTCGATTTCCTTAAAGTAGCTGAATTCCATATTAACACTGTTACTCATAATTCGTTATTCCTTATTTTCATAAATATCTACAAGACCGTTTGAAGCTCTGAATTCATTAAGCTGATGTGTAAGCTCGTAATCAAGCTGACGGAGTTTCCAGCGGAGTGCCGCCTCGTCACCGACGTATTCCATACTGGGCTCCCATCCGAGGATCGAGTCGCACTGCACAATCGGAATTGTATCAAGAACATTTTCCTTTTCCTTGAGAAGAATTGCTTCCATTCCGTTGATTATTCCGTCCAGCTTTTCTCTGTCGCTCTCAAGATTAAGCTTTTGAAGGAGAAGATAGAGTTCCTTTGTGTGCTTAACCGTGATACAGGTGTTTTTCATAAACTTAACCATATTGGAAAGCTTTAAAAGCTTCACATTGTCGCTTTTCGTACCGTCAAGAATATTTATACCCTTTTCAAAAAGCTTGTCCATGGTTTCAAGTTCACGAATTTCTTCGGGAAGACGTATACCCGGAAGTGAATCTCTGTCCCAGCCGTATGGATTATACGGTGTTTTGTAAATGTTCTTGAACATAGCGTGTTCCATAGGAGGTTTCTTTCCGTTGTGAATTGTCCACAACGGATATGCAGGTCCGATTCTGAATCCGCCGTACTGGTCGGAGTTTGAAATCGGATAGTTTGCAATAGCTTCGTCAATACAGTCAAACGCTTCTTTTGCTTCTTTCCAAAGCTTGCCGAAGTCACGGCGAAGAAGGTCTTCGTACACTTCTTCAAGCGATTTGATTTCGGTAAAGCCTGCCCACTTGCTGAGCTCGCACACGATAGACGGATATAATCCGTAGTGAATACATTCCTGAAGACCGCTTACTCCCCATTTCTTGTTTGCATTGACAATTCGCTTAAGCCTTTCAATCCATCTGCCTGGTGCCGGCTCGTAAGGAATTACACCGAAATCCCATGTCTTACCGCCCGTGTTGGATATGGATGCAATCTTCATTCCGCGCTTTTTGCAGGCTTTTGCTTCGCTTGTGAAATATTCACCCGGTCCGATAAAGCGGAGCGAATAGTCGGGAATATTTGACACGCTGTTTTCATTTCTGAAATTGTGGAACATATCCCACGTTGCAAGCACCGTAACGTCATCGGGAAGGTTTTCAATAAGCCTGATTCTGTTTTCCTCGGGTGCGAATCCCCAGTTGTACGTAGAGAAAAGAATTTCGGTATCTTTGCTGTATTTTCTTACGGCATTTATAATCATCTGTGCAAATTCGGGATAATCCTTACACGGCCACCAACCTGATTTCTGTTTACCCGTGGGAATATTTTCAACCATCGATTCAATACAAGCGTCGGCGTCTTTGCTTACGAAATGGTTCGCCTCGCCCTCAAGAATAATTGAACCGATGCGTGGACAAGCGCGGAAAAGCTCACCGTACATTTTGTCATAGTATTCCTGCGCACCCTCTTCATCAGGATGCATAGCGTGTACCTTATACAGCTCAATATTGATTTTAATGCCGTATTTTTCCGCACGTTCGCAAAGACTTCGCATATCAATGTAATTACCGCGAAGTGTTGTCCATCCGTCCTTAAGCCACACGTCTACACTGTCGTATCCGAAATGTGCCATAAGAGAAAGTGACTCGTCGGTATAGTCAAACATACCGATAGGCGACTGCGTCATACGAAAGTCAAAAAGCGCCTTTCTTCTGATATTGCCTTTTTCCATAAAGGGGCCTTTGCGGATATTCATAAGGTCTTCCATAAAGAAGAGTCCCTGCATAACGCCACGCGAATCGTAGCCTTCAACCGTGATGCCGTCATCATCGGTTGTGATTGAATAACCCATATATCCGTTTGCCTCACCGATATTCTGTGAGATGGAAAGCTTTATCGTCTGCAATCCCGAAGGGGCGCAGGATGAAACCATTGCACCGATGCCCATCGACACAAGAAGATAGTCGGCAAAGTCCTTTGCCGCAGTATATATTATAATGTCCTCTGCTTCGGGCACAACGATGCAGACACCGTTTTTTAGTTCAAGCTCGTTTGCGCGGCAAACTTCACTTTGGTCACGGCGGTCTTTTTTATGCACCTGGCGAAGTTCACTGCGAAAATCATAGTTGTTTTCTTTTTTTAGCATTAAAATCACCTCTTGCCTTTATTATAGCATCGTAATTTTAAATTTTTTATAGACAACCCCAACAAAAAGTTGTATAATATTAGCGATATTATTTCTCGTTTGGAGGCTAGTGAAATGGAATATCTGCAGGATGTATTTGTGTCAAATCTGAATGCGAGTGTGAATAATGGTGGATTTGTTTCGTTTTTGCCGGAGGACTCGTGGAAATCTGACTGGCACAACTTTAACCAAAATAAATTTTACTGTATCACAAAAGGGAGCTGTACAATTGAAATTGAGGACACTGTGTATGAGGCCGAAGCAGGCGAATGGTTTTTCATCCCTGTACATATAAAGCACCGATTCAAGAAAAACGATGATGACCTTTTTGAAAAATACTGGATGCATTTTGATATTTACCCTACGGACACAAATCTTTTTTCGCTTCTTAACCTTCCCTATTTTGTAAAGCTTGAAAAAGGTGATATTGCACTTTCTGTCTTTGACACTTATGCAAGGACAAAAGGGAAATCAATCACCGATATTTTGAAAATCAAGTCCTGTGTTTTAAGTCTGATTGAAAGATATATCGAGCTTTCGAAAAAAAGTCAGGTTTCAATCAAAAGCCGTACCGACAACAGACTTGACGAGGTTTTGCGTCATATAAACGACAACCTGGATAAGCCTATCTCAAACGGAGAGCTTGCCGATATTTCCCATCTGCACCCGAATCATTTTATACGCTTTTTCAGGGAAAAGACAGGTCAAACCCCTGCTCATTACATCAAATGCCGTAAAATGGACACCGCAAAAAGACTGCTCGAAAATTCCGACCTTAACATTTCGGAAATAATGGAAAAGGTCGGGTTTGAAGATATAAGTTATTTTTCAAAGCAGTTCAAGATTTTTTACGCTATGTCACCGAGAGAGTACAGGAAATATTATAAATTTCATCTGAAGCCTGCGGAAGCGCAACTGTAAAAAGAGGTAAGGATATGGACATAGCGACGTGAGCGCTACGGCACGTATTTATAGCTCCTTTTCGAGAAAACAAGAGTTAAAGTAATTGCAGTTTGTTGTATTTAAAAATCTTTTCATATATTTATTCCTTGTGCTATATTTGTACAATATGCAACTTGATTTTGGTATAGATTTGTGGTAAAATCAAGTAAAAACAGACAATTTAAGGAGTAACGCTATGAAATCTAAAATAAAAAAACAAGGGACTTTTATACTGGGTGTTGCTATATGCTTTGCGGTGGCAGGACTTTCGGTGTTTTTGGAAAAATTGATTCCCGGCGAAATGCTCGGAGCATCTATTATTGCCTTGTTTATGGGCACGATTATCAATAGCTTTTTCCACCCAACCTGGATAAAGCCCGCTCTTAAATTCACTTCTAAAAGAATACTGAAAATCGCTATTATTCTTCTGGGTGCATCTCTTTCTGTCAGCACTATTATGTCGGTGGGAAAGATGACCTTTTTCGTAATGATTTTCACCTTTGCTATGTGCTTCGGCGGAGGATATTTTATTCGTAAGATTTTCGGACTTAACTGGAAGCTCAGTAATCTTATTTCGGCAGGTACGGGTATATGCGGAGGCTCGGCTGTAGCGGCTATCGCGCCCGTAATCGATGCTGATGATAAGGATATTGCTTTTGCTATGTCGTCAACCTTCATTTTTGATATGGTGATGGTGGCTCTTTACCCTCTTATGGGTATGGCACTCGGTATGTCCGATATAGCCTACGGTATATGGGCAGGTACTTCGGTCAACGATACCGCCAGTGTCGTTGCATCGGGATATGCTTTTTCAGAAGCTGCGGGTGATTTTGCCACAATGGTAAAGCTTACACGAACTATTGCAATTATTCCAACAGTTCTCGTCTTTGCATATATAGGTACACGTATAAAGCAGAAGGAGATGAAAGCCGTAAGCGACGGAAGGAAGGTAAACGTATTTAAAATTATCCCTTGGTTTATCGGCGGATTCCTTCTCCTTGCAATTCTCAACAGCACAGGCTTTATTCCTGCCGCACTGTCAGATGTATTTAAGAGCACAAGCAAGTTTCTGATGGTCACCGCCCTTGCGGCAATAGGACTTAACACAAGCATTACCGACTTTAAAAAAGCAGGGCTCAAACCTATGTTTTATGGAGTCACTATTGACACGCTTGTAACTCTCACCGCCCTCGCGGTTATCTGGTGTATGGGACTTATGTAAAAAATGAGCAAAAGAGGTATTGTATAAAATAAAAAAAAGCAGAACGTTTGTCGGTGTAGATAAATGTTCTGTTTTTTTTGGCGCAGAGAGTGGGATTTACCCCTACGGGCATAAACTTCGAATCCTCCCTTTGTACAATATAAAAAACAGTACACACCAAAAGGCGCATACTGTTTTTTATGGAAGGGTAGCATAAAATCGAACCCTCTGCCGTATATGACTGAACGCTCGAGCAAATGTCATTTTCTGTACGTTCAACCTTTTGATAATTCAATATGCTATACTTTCTCAAAAAAGGAGAAGATATAGCATGAACCTAAAATATACAGACGAAGCAAAAAAGTCTGTTTTTCAGAGATATAAGAATGGAGAAAGTGTTGCTTCTATTACGGAGTCTACCAATATTCCCCGCAGTACAGTTTACTCTTGGATACAGACTTTTTCATCAGCCAACGATCAGAAAGCAGAACTATCTGCAAAGAATTTCCGCTTGCTCCAAAACAAAGTGGCACGATTGGAGGGGATCATTGAGATCATACATAAAGCGCATTGTTTTGCAAGTGATCCTTTACAAGTAAAACTGGCGGCATTGGAAGATCTTTACGGTCAATACAACGTCCATATGCTGTGCGATGCATTACAAGTTTCGCGAGGTACCTTTTACAATCACCTTTGGCGAAACAAAAAGAGTAACACGTGGTATTCAAAGCGACGTGAAGAATTCAGAGCAAAGATCCAACAAATCTATGATGACAGCAATCAAATTTTCGGAGCAAACAAAGTCCACGCTACAATGAAAGAGCAAGGATATCATATCAGCGTTGAAATGGTAAGAGAGATTATGCGAGATATAGGGTTGCTCAGTGTTCGTGAAGGCGCCAAAGAGTTTTACGAAAAAGGCAAAAACTGCTACAACAATCGTTTGAAACAACAGTTTTCAGTAACAGCGCCAAACCAAGTTTGGGTGGGTGATGTCACTTGTTTCCGATTCAAAGAAATAAACTATTATATTTGTGCGATTATTGATTTATATGCCCGTGCGGTCGTTGGGTATAAAGTGAGTCGCAACTGCAGTACGCAGTTAACGAAAAGCACATTCAAAGCAGCATTTGAAAAAAGAGAAAAACCAGACGGTTTGACTTTTCATTCGGATCGGGGCGGAAACTATACTTCCTACACATATCGGGAATATTTGGAGTCCCTTCATGTTACGCAGTCGTTCTCGCGTTCAGGGGTTCCTTATGACAATGCCGTAATAGAAAGTTTCTTCTCGAACATGAAGAGAGAGGAACTATACCGAATAAAATACCGCTCTGAAAAAGAATTTATCAAAGCGGTTGATGCATATATTGAATTCTATAATTTCAAACGTCCACACAAAAAGAACCGATACAAGACACCGATGGAAAAAGAAGAGGATTACTTCAGTAAATGAGCCGCTTTTCTATTGATTTCAAATTGGATTCGTGGGTTCAAATCCATCCGTTTCAACAGTTTGCTTTCGGTTTTTCGGCTTTTTCCCTTTTTGTGTCCAAATTGAAACGTGCGCTCAAAAACCTTTAAAACCCGCATAAATACTTGGGTTTTAAAGAAAAGACACCATTGGTGTCCAAACCTTTAGGGTTCAGATTTCAATGGTGTCTACATTTGGCGGAGAAAGAGG
>JAZNYT010000095.1:0-4336 GCA_045594565.1 Eubacteriales bacterium | reverse complement strand
CTACAATCAGGCGATTATCGACGGTATCGCTAAATCTGCCAAGGCAGGTAAGGAAATCGAAATCGTTATCCCCGAGATATAACAATAAAAGAAAATCGGCTCTTTCGAGCCGATTTTTTTATTACATAGGAAATTGCATCTGGGTTTCATGTAACAAATAAAGTCTACCTATAAAAATCGTGAGCGTAGGCGAACATATAAATCGGTTGCCGAAGGCGACTTTTTTATTTAACTTCTTTACCCGTAAATCCGAATGTAAGTCTTGCTCTTGCAGTACCGCGGTTAAGCGCACGTGCTGTAAGGGTAGCCTTGAACTTGCCGCGAGGAGCCTTGAAGTTTTCGGAATTAAACCAAATGGTTCTGGAGTTTCCGTAACGGTCGTAAACCTTCGCTTCCTTACCGTCAAACTCAATGTAGTCGGAAGACTTCAGCTCACATTCAAACATAAGCGCGGTGTCACCAATCTTAACGGTAGGATTCTTGAGAATCTCATAGGTGTGCTCGTATGCTATGATAGAGGACATTCTGACACCCTCCATATCACCTCTTGTATCAACTCTCGTTGCAACAATTCTTTCGTGGTTAAGACCATGACGATAGGTGTGGTAGAAGTGTGTTCCTTCCTCGAAGGGCTCTGCCTTGTATTCACCGTTGTCGGTTTCGAGGAGCATAAATTCACGCCAGCCCTTGAAATCAAGGTCGATGTAGAAGTCGCCGAAGGATGTTTTTCCTTGTTCAACTCTAATTCTGATTCTTCCGCCCTTACCGTTACCGAATATTTTAACTACCTTTGCAAGATTATTTGCGAAGTTTATGGGAGTGCCGTACTCACAAGCAGTCTTCTGCTCTGCGAGAGTCTTGTTCTCATCGAAGGGAAGCATAACCATAGGATTCTGCTTGAGAGTAGACATCATAGCTTCAATTCTTACGAAGGGAACCTGTGCACCGAAGGGATTCTTAACCTCTGCTACGTTCCTCTTTTCGTCTGCAAGGTCATACATTTTGAACTTCTGATAGTCCTTTTCAACGAAGCAGAACTTGCCGCCCCTCTTCTCCTTGAGCTGATATTCCCACTTGCCGTTCTTAAGCTTTTCACGGTATTCCTCCGAGAAGTACTGAGCCTTACGAAGGTCGTCATACTTCTTGTAAAGGTCGAGGTTACGTCTCATACCTGCGTATCTTACGTAAGTGCCCTTTACAGAGCCATTGTGGAATACTGTAGAGAAGTCGTGCATAACCGCAATGGTACCTGCAAAGTCAATATCGTCAAAGAACTGATACTTGGTATTTTCGTTTCCGGGATATTCGCCTGATTGAGGATAGAAGTAGTACCAACCAAGTGTGGGAGCGCAGTGACGGTCAATGAATTGGAGGTTATTGTCGGTGTGAATAACGTTCCAGGTCTTGTAGCCCTTGTAAGGACAGTCAAGAGCGCCTATACGTCCGCGGGAAGCCCACATACAGGGAAGGAAGCCTGCACCCTCAAGAACGGGGTCGTTGTCACAGTGCTTGAGAAATTCGCAGATAAACGCTGCCGTGTAGAACCAAGGCTCGTGGTCTCTGTCGTTACAGTGATAGAACATACCGTCGAGCGCGTCAAGATAAACCATCTTGAATCCGCCTTCGTTATATGCCTTTGCGGTGTTTCTTGCTATCTGATAGAAGAGGTCGGAGCCGAATACGGGAACGAATCCGCCGTAGTGACCTTCAAGGTGGTCAACGGCATCGCCCTTCTTATGAGATACTGCCTTAGTACCAAGGTCACCTCTTACAACTACCTCAAGTCCGTCCTTGGCTATATTGAACTTAATAAGCTCTTCACCGATAAGTATATGAGAGGAGTTGTTTACGGAAGCACTTCTGTCCGAGGGGATAATGGAGGTATCCTCGTTTATCTTGATAAACGTATCGTCGGGCCCGATATCCTCTGCAAGCGTGAGGTGAGTAAGCACCTTTATCTGCTTTTGGTTTTCGGGCTTGGACATAATAGCGTCACAGTTGAATTTAACGTAGAAGGTGTATGAGTGAAGTCCTGCCGCCATGCCATTTGCTTCAAGAACGTCGGAAACGTTCTTTTTGAATTCTGCTCCGTCCTTGTATCTTGCAAACTTAAAGTCGCCCTGACGGAAGGTGTTAGGACCTTGATGAAGGTCTAT
Source organism: Eubacteriales bacterium (assembly GCA_045594565.1). Classification (GTDB taxonomy): domain Bacteria; phylum Bacillota; class Clostridia; order Oscillospirales; family SIG627; genus RGIG6353. The sequence continues at coordinate 2,180 of JAZNYT010000095.1, read as the reverse complement.
CTGGTCAACGCCAACCTTCTTGAAATAGGGAATTGTTTCTTCAATGTATTCTTTGGAGGTTTCGTACTGGATAGCGTAGTTGGAGAAGTTGAGACGAGAGTCACGTCCCCAAGCACCGCCCTTTGTGTTTACGATACCTATGTTTTTGTCAATGGTCAAGCAAACTGTCTTGAGAATTTCGCGCTGTTCAATGATTGGAGCAATAACGAGACCGTACTTTGCCTTAACGTCTCCGAGATGGGGGTAAACTCTTGCAAGAGTCTCAAGGCTCTTGGAGTCGGGGAAGTATACGGGGTTTGCCCAGATAGACATTGCAACACCGCAAGCACCTGTATTCTTCTTGTCAGCGTAGTCATAGTCGTATTTTGCATGAGCTATTCTTGCATAGAATGTGCCTTCAGGAAGAGCCGACATAACTTCAAAGGTGAAATACGAGTCAAAAGCAAGCGCCTGAACCTCAAATTTTCCGTTTTTTGAGTCAACGGTAATCCTGTTGCCGTTAAGGGATACACCTGTTATTTCAATTTCTTCATTCTCTTTTGTAACAAGCTCGAAGAAACAGGTATCTTCTCCCTTGATGTTCTTGCCTGTCTTCTTGTCAGTGATTTTTTCTACCGAAGAGTCCTTCTTCGATATTACGATTTCGGCATAGTCATTTTCAAAAACAATACTGTTCTTGAGCTCCTTTACTTGTGCCATCTTAAAATCCTCCGTAATATGTTGTGCATAAATGCATTTTTTTGGAAAAAATATACCTTTTCCATACAAACTTTACTTTACCATAAAAGAGTATAAAAGTCAACAAAAAAAGGACAAAAAGTAAAACTTTTTGTCCTTTTAAAATAATGCCTTATTTTATTTGTTATTCCTTATCTTCAGCCGTCTTCTTTGAGAGTACTACGTTGACGATAATACCGAGAATAAGTGAACAAGCGATAGCTGTGATGGTAACCTTACCGATAGCCATAGCCATACCGCCGATACCGGGGATAAGGATTGCGGCTACTGTGAAGAGGTTAGCGTTATTTTCAAGGTCAACCTTCTGAATCATCTTAAGACCCGAAACAGCGATGAAGCCGTAAAGAGTGATACATACACCGCCCATTACACATCCGGGAATAGAATCAAGGAATGCAACGAAGGGGGATATGAAGGAGATGAGCATTGCCATAATAGCGGTAGTTGTGATAGTAACAACAGAGGCATTCTTTGTGATAGCAACACAACCAACGGATTCACCGTATGTAGTGTTGGGACAACCTCCGAATATTGCACCAACCATAGAGCCTACGCCGTCACCGAGAAGTGTTCTGTGGAGACCGGGCTCTTCAAGAAGGTCGGACTCAATGATTGAAGAAAGGTTCTTGTGGTCTGCAATATGCTCGGCAAATACAACAAATGCAACGGGCACGTAAGCAACTGCAACGGTTGCGATGTAAGAGCTGTCGATAGCACTAACACCCTTGAGACCTTCAAGGAATGTAAACTTAGGAACTGCAAGGAAGGTAGAAAGAGTAACACCGCCTTCAACGAGTGCCTTGAAAGGAGCAAAGTCGATAACCTTAAGAGTATCAATGCCTGCGGCATTACCGATGAGTGTGAATACAAGAGCCACTGCATATCCTGCAAGGATACCGATGATGAAGGGGATAAGACGAGCCATCTTCTTGCCGTAAACAGAGCAGGAGATAACTACGAAGAAGGTAACGAGAGCGCAAACAAGAGATGCCCAGATAGCGCCTGACATAATGAATGCACCGTTACCGTCCTGAGGACCGTATGAGAATACGTCCTTTATTGCCGCACCTGCAAGGGAAAGACCGATGAGAGCAACTGTAGGACCGATAACAACAGGGGGCATAAGCTTGTTGATCCAGTTAACGCCAACGAGCTTGATAACGATAGCGATAACTACGTAAACAAGACCTGCGAAGATTGCACCGAGGATAATTCCTGCAAAGCCTGCTGCGGCAGATACGGCGCCTGCAAATGCTGCTAACATAGAACCGATAAAGGCGAAGGAAGAACCAAGGAATACAGGGCTTCTGAATTTTGTGAAAAGCTGATAAACGATGGTGCCGATACCTGCACCGAAGAGTGCGGCAGAAGCGGTCATACCGTTTCCTACGATAGCAGGAACAGCGATTGTAGCTGCCATAATAGCAAGAAGCTGCTGAATG
>JAZNYT010000094.1:0-6636 GCA_045594565.1 Eubacteriales bacterium | reverse complement strand
CTCGAAAGTGTGATCTCGTCAACTGCTTCTACACTTGCATCGAAGTAATCCGCCGTGTATGTGTAGTAGGTTTCAAGTGCTTCGATAAGAGGAAGAACTTCATCGTATTCATCCTCACCTTCAAGCGCTGCAAGTTCCTTGTAGATGTCTACGATTGACTGTACGCCAAGAGTTCCGGGAACGTCGGTAGTATTAACCTTCTTACCATCAACGTAGAATATAAATTCATTTTGGAAATAAAGTGTCTTTGCGTCTCTGGGAAGAACCTTGATGAGCATATATCCCGTTCCTTTTGCGGCATCAAGAACTGCAGGTGTCGCTTGATAGGATGCTGCGCTCTTCTTTCCTACAGGAGTCAACGCCATAGAGAAGGCTCCAGCCTTTTCAGGATTGTACTTAAAGTTGATCTTGATACCGATAGTGCCGTCAAGTACAAGCTGAAGACCTGTTGCAACCGCGCTTTCAGAAGGCTTATCAGAACAAATAACAATTTCTGAACAGCCTGCGTATGCAAGACGCTTAACCCAAACATACTTATCAGGCTCAGTTGCTCTGATAGAAGTTGAAGTAAATTCAACCCATCCATCTGCAGGAGCGTTTTCGTTATCGTCGCCATAAGCGTACATATATGTGAAAGGTTCTTCAATATTTGTAAGCTTAAATACGTTTGTTTCTCGAAGTGTATTTGATTGGTCCCAACTAGGAATGTGTTCATACTTTGTAATGGTAGGAGCTTCTATTTCGTAAATAGTGTTGTAGGAATCCGCCTTAAGGTAGATACAAGGGTCTGCGTAAATTTTACCAGCACCTGTAATTGCAACGTCATCAGAGAATGCACCGAAGGGAGCAATTTCGATACCTACGATATATCCGCTAAGGTCAGTAAAGTCGTCAGTTGTTATCTTAAACCAAGGTGACTTATGACCGGAGCTGATCTTACTTACTTCCTTATTAACTGTGCGTCTTTCTACCTTACCGTCTTCTGTTACTACAACGAAAGTAAACGTAGAATAAGCGCTGCCAGCGGTAAGGCTGTAATCGCCCTGACGCATGTAAGACATGAATTCAAAGCTTCCAAATGCTTCGAGAGGAATGATTTCATTTGCTGTATACTGATAACGGTATACTATTTTCTTGAGGTTAGCAACTGCAGCCTCTGTTGTCGTTGATATACCTGCATCGTTACTACAAGAAAGCATCAATGCATCAAATCCGTAGTAGGTAAGCTCGCATATACCGGCTTGAGTCCAATTTGCTTCTGCAAAATTCTTTGTCTTTGTTGTATCAAGGATATTAACCTTCTTGCCGTCGTGAGTACCACCCGAAATTGTCTTTTCGTGTGTGTGAAGAATATCGTCGTGAGCATCACCCTTTAAGTAAATAATTGCAGCGGGTGAAGCATCGCAATATTCGTTACCGGGAATGTAAATACCGTACAAACCTACAGGAGTGTCGTAAAGCTCAGCAAGGTCAACTGTCGTTGTACCGTCAATAGGCTTAACGTTAACGTTATTTTCGCCTGCATTTGCACCGTTAACGTTATAAGGAACTACCTCATAAGCTACGTCGCTATCGAGACCGCTTACTACTGTTCCGTTGAGTGAAAGCCCCTTTGGAGATTCATAGGAGGGAACGTCGATAGAGTAATTCTCCTCACCATAGTAGTAACGGTAAATTGCCTTCCAATGTGCTGTATCGTCAGGTCTTACATTAACAGTAAAGTTAGCCCTGTCGGTAAATCCAATATTAGGATATACCTTGAAGCCTACGAAATATCCGTCCTTAGGAAGTGCACCGGCTACGTTTTCTTCGTTAATCCAATTATCAGCTGTAAAGTCAATCTCAAACTTTGTTTCGTTAGGTGAGAACGTATAGGTCTTCAACGTATGATATTCATTGATATTACCGTTTTTGTCCATTACGCGAACAACGTACTTGAGAACGTTATTTTTGTAAGTGGCATTTGCAGCGTTCAAAATTAATGCAAACTTGTAGTAATTAACGCTTGAAATAGGTACGATTTCCTTGGACAAAAGAGTATAGTTATATACTCTGGTAGTCAACGTGGATTTCATGCTGTCAAACTTGGCATCAAGATCCTTTTCGTCAACCTCCTCGGCATTAGCTGCGTCATAGTACGCCTGTAAAGCTTTCGCTCCAACAGGACCGTCTTCGATCAAGCCGTAATACTTATCAGTAGCGCTATGATAGCTGGGGAAACTGCTGTAAAATGACGAGTTGTGTTCAAACACACCAAGGGTGTTGTCAACAGTTGAGTCAATTGCAAAATTATTGTTTACATTCAATTCACCAAGGTCCTTGATGTCAGCAAGTTTACCGTTAACGTAAACTAAAACAGGTGCGGAATTTCCAAATTCATCATTTGCAGGAGTATATACCGCCCAAAGTCCACCCTGTGTTGCAACGTCGAAGGTGTAGCTTCCGCTAGCATACGCAGAAGGATCAACAGGTGTACCTACACCATTTGCAGTATAAGGAGCAAGAGCATAACCTTCCTTGAGTCCTGAAACAGTGTTGTTTTCAAACTTAATTCCAACAGGAGTCGGATTCTTAGGCTTGTTTATAGAGTAAGTACCTAAATTGTAACGGATAATAGAGCCGTAGGTTACCGCTGTATACGTCATGTTAGCTTCGTGGTTATAATCAAGTGATAAACCGTAGAAGGGCTCAAACTTGTAACCAAGGAGATATGAGCCTTCTGGAATAGGCTTCACCCAGTTATCAGCCGTATTGAAGTAAACTATTCTTGATGTTGAGGTGCTTGTCTTCAAATCAGCAGCAGGATAGTTGTAATAGCATTCTTCTATCTTTCCTTCTGGAGTAAGCACGTATGCAGTAAATCTTGAAACAAGCTTGTTGAAGGTATAACCACCCTGTCTGAAGTATACGCCTACCGTAAGTGAATTCAGCTCAGATACAGGAATGATCTGCTTATCAGTCAAGGCGTGCTGGAAATAAACTTCCTTTACGTCTTCTGCAATAGCTTCAAATTTAGCATCCTTTTCTTCAGCAGAAGCCTCAACGTACGCCTTACCTAAATCGTTTCTGATTGTACCGGAGTGAGATGACAAAAAGGCTGCTCCGCGGTAATCATAGTATATATAATCGGTTTTGGCGTCGTTTATACCGTTTCTACCTGTTATAAATCCAGGATAGAGCAATTTCGATGCATAATATTTCGCAGTTCCAACAGAGCCTGTCGCGATGGTTGTACCATCGGGCGCTTTGTCGTTTTCTGCCCAAGTTTCATAAAGAGCAGCACGGTCTGCATAAGCACCGTAAACGTAAGCAACAGCACCTGCATCAGAAGCAACAGTGTTAACACCGTCGCCATCAAAATAGATACCGTAAAGACCTACTGAGTTCTCGGGAAGAGTATACTCTGTGGAGCTTGCGGGAATGGTAAGTGCCTTTGTATAATCCAAACCGTTGATATCAATAGGTGCTACCTTATAGCTCTTGGATGCATCAAGGCTCTTAAAGGTATTTCCTTCAACCTTAATGCCTGTGGGAGCAAGTGTCTTAGGCATAGATGCGCTATATCCATCATATCCGATAGCAAGCTTGAACTGAAGAGTAACAAATCTGTGTCCTGCACCTGTAGACGTTGCAAAAAGGTTGGGAACAGGGACAAATTCAACAGGAGTTTTTGTTCCGCCCCAAGGCTTAACCTCAACAGCTACTACCCAGCCCTTTTCAGGAAGCCCTTCAATAGACTGAACGTCGAAGGTTGTTCCAAAAGAGCTGCCAGATTTTTCTGTTGTACGGCTAGCACTGGTCCAGGTATGATCAGACACCTCTCCCTTTTCGTCCATTACGTAGAAGGTAACGGTAGTTGCCGCATTCTTAAAGGAGAGACCTGATTGAACCACCGTTGTATAGAGCTCAAAATTACTAAGCTCGCTTACAGGAACTATCTCTTCGGGTGAATACGCATATTTTGCCGAAGTGTTGAGGACCATATCAGTAAAGGTTTCCTTTAATTCAGCAGCAGCATTTTCGTACTCTTCCTTAAGAGTAGTGTAAGTTACAACGCTTGTTTCAGGGTCTGTAACTGAGTTATAATACTTTGGATAGCCCGACGTAGCACTGTTAAAAGCACTAATGTAATCATCCTTAGACTTCGCCGTTTCAATAGCAGCCAGTGCATCAGCATAAGGAGTTGTCAAAATGTAAAGCTTTTCTACGCTGGCAGGATGAGTATGATAGGTATCAGAAAGAGTGTACGCACCGTAGCTCTTATAATCGTCACACCAAGCAGTGTAAGCTACGTCATTCCAGCTTGTATTCCAGATACCAACAGTAAATCTGGTATCTGCTACTTCCAGATTATTGGTAGCATCCGATGCTCCTGTAGGCTTATAGGTAGTAGAATCCCATTCACCAATAGAGCTACGACCGTCATAGCTTCCGTAAACGTAGATAAGCTCCGTCAAGGGAGTTCCGTTTACAGATACCTCGTAGAGACCTGCAAGGTTCTGGTTTTCTGTGGCAAGGTCGATTACGTCAGCGTTGCCGTCTTCGTCAGCGTCAACGTAAGCGATACCATCGCCTGTGGTGTTAATTGTAACAGGCTTTGCCGTATAAGTCTTGCCATCTTCAAGACCGAGAATCTCACCGAACCCGCCGGTGATTTCGGCAAAAGCAGTTACGGCAAGAAGTGCTGTGAGCACTGTTGCCATTACCGCAATACTTAAAATGCGGTAAAATTTGTTTTGTGCCATAATTTCCTCCTAAATTTTTTAGGACAAGCCGAAAGGGTTTGTTTTATCCTATATTGTTATAGGATAAAACCATAGGGTACCCTATGGTTTGCCCGATTTTTTAACTGTCTAATGAGACAATTATAGATAATAATATAATATCACAAATTATGGAAAAGTCAAGAATTATTTTACAAATTAACAAATTAACAAAAAAAGAGAGCTTCGATGAAGCTCTTGAAGCTCTCTTTCAATATTAAAGATTATAATACTTATCAAATTCAGCGGGATGAGGGATAGCGGAAAGCTCTCTTACCTCTGCACGCTTGGTTTTAATGAAGTTGTCAATAAGCTCCTTCGGGAATACACCGCCTGCTGTGAGGTAGTCGTTGTCCTTTTCGAGGGCATTCAGTGCTTCCTCAAGAGAGGTGGGAAGACCTGTAAGCTTTTTCTTTTCCTCTTCGGGAAGGTGGAAGAGATTGAAGTCATAGGGGCCCCATCCGTTTTCGTGAGGGTCAATCTTGTTCTTAACACCATCTATACCTGCCATAAGGATAGCCGCATAGCAGAAGTAGGGGTTACAGGTAGCGTCGGGGTTACGAAGCTCAAAGCGGCGAAGCTCGGGAGCCTTAGCGTAAGCGGGGATTCTTATAACGGCGCTTCTGTTAGATGTAGCATAGCCTACGGTAACGGGTGCTTCAAAGCCGGGTACAAGTCTCTTGAAGGAGTTTGTGCTGGGGTTTGTAATTGCACAAAGAGATGCGATATGCTTGAGAAGACCGCCCATAAAGTAGTGAGCTTCACGGCTGAGGTTTGAGTATCCGTTGTCATCGGAGAATACGGGCTTGCCGTCCTTCATAAGAAGCATATGAACGTGCATACCGCTTCCTGCCTCCCCCATAATAGGCTTGGGCATAAAGGTTGCGGACATTCCGTACTTTCTTGCGGTGTTATGTATAATATACTTTATCATCATGGTAGCGTCTGCCATCTTGGACATCACGCCGAGCTCGGGCTCAATCTCGAACTGTCCGCCTGCACCTACCTCGGGATGATGGTAGTTGAGAGCGATGCCTGCATCGTCGATGAGCATACACATTTCACTTCTTGCCTCGAAAGATACGTCGAAGGGTTTTGCTATATGATAGTTCTTCTGCTTGGGGACAACGTTGCCAAGTCCCTCCTCAGCAGAATTCCAATGTGCCTGAAGTGCATCCACCTCGTATCCTACGCAGTCGGGAGAAACCTTCCAGCCTGCCTTATCAAAGAGATAGAACTCAAATTCGGGAAGAATATACATTGTGTCTGCAATTCCGCTATCCCTCAGATAGTTTTCAGCGGCGAGAACGATGTTTCTGGGGTACTGTGCAAGAGGTCTGTTCTCGGGGTTGTCGATAATCATTGCATTACCTGTCATTGAAAGAGTAGGTATTTTGCAAAAAGGGTCAATAAGCGCTGTATCGGGGTCGGGAATAAACACCATGTCACTCTTTTCAACTACCGCGTATCCGTAGTTGGAGGCGTCAAAGCCGATACCGTTTTTCATTGTCTTCTCGGAAAAGTTCTTTGCGGGAATGGTTACGTGACGGAACTGACCGTTGATGTCAACCATTTTGAAATCGACCATTTTAATGCCGTTTTCTTCAATCATCTTAAGGATATCTGCAACTGTTTTTTTCATACTTCTTCTCCTTGTTATATCATGATGGATAATTATAGCATAAATTTTTTTATATTGCAAGAAAAATATAATCATACAATCACTCAAGGATTGTGTAATTGTCAATGATGGGTGACACTTTTTGTAAAAATAAAAAACGATAGCACTTGTCAAGGTGGAGAGGTGGAGATTTTCGCAAGAAAATACTACCTACTACCTTGACAACACTCCAAAATGATATAATAGTTTTAG
>JAZNYT010000093.1:0-20249 GCA_045594565.1 Eubacteriales bacterium | reverse complement strand
TTCCTATTGCTTTTCTCCTCTTGATTAACTATAATTTATATATAGCATCGTTTTTTCGTTTTGGCTTACCTGCACTTACCACTGGCTTACCTATCTGCTGAAACAAATTACTTACCTATGTGCTGATTTTACACAAAATTTTCCTTAATTTTCAACTTTCCATTTTCCATTTTCAACTAAAAAAGCACCCCGTAAGCGGCGTTCAGTTAGGCATAAATTGGTTTTAGAACGCTCTTTTCGGTTAATACTTCACAAAAAAATTACGTAATACGTCCAGTATTACGTAATTTTTTATGTTTTGTCTTAACACAAAAATATCTATTCTAAAACTGCTTTGCACCCGAAAATTCATAAGTTCGGATGGAGAACAAGGCGAAAATGCGAAGTAATCCTTTATGGATTACAAGTGTTTTCAACGCAGTTATACGCCGAAATCGTGAATTTTGGGCAAATAATCCCTATCTGAACGCCGCTTTGTGCTTTTTATTACTTGATTTCTTTACCTGTAAATCCGAATGTAAGCTTTGCTCTGGGAACACCGCGGTTGAGGGGCTTTGCGTTGAGTGTTGCCTTGAACTTGCCGCGAGGAGCCTTGAAGTTTTCCGACTTGAACCAAATGGGCATCTCGTTACCGTATCGGTCGATAGCCTTGGCATTTTTGCCGTCAAATTCAATGAAGTCACCCGACAACAATTCAAACTCGAACATAATAGAGGTGTCTCCAATCGTAACTGTGGGATTCTTGTATATTTCGTAGGTATGCTCATAAGCCACGATAGATGACATCTTAACGCCTGTCATATCGCCCTCAGTTTCAACCTTTACACCCGATGTTCTGTTGTTATTGAGAGATGAGCGGTAAACGGCATACATATGATAGCCGGCCTCAAAGTTGTGGTCCTTTCTTTCACCGTTGTCCGATTCAAGAAGGACAAATTCTCTCCAACCCTGGAAATCGGTATCGATAATATATTCGCCAAATCCTGTTTCACTGTTAGTTCCGCAGGAAATCTTGATACAGATCTTACCGCCCTTTATGCCGTTGCCCTTTACCTTCACGACCTTTGCAAGATTTTGGGAAAGGTCCAGCTCAAGGTTATACTTCGCCTCTGTCTTCTGTGAGAGAAGGTCCACGTTTTCGTCAAGGCGAAGAAGTACTATTGGATTGTTTTTAAGCGTTGAGTGCATAGCCTCAATTCTGATGAAGGGTACCTGTGCGCCGAAGGGGTTGTTGAAGGAGCCAAAGTTACGCGCATCGTCCGAGAGGTCGTAAAGCTTTGCAAACTGATAGTCCTTCTCAACGAAGCAGAACTTACCGCCGCGCTTTTCTTTGAGCTGATACTCGTATTTACCTTCGATGAGCTTCTTTCGGTATTCCTCCGAGAAGTACTCTCTCTTACGGAGATCGTCGTACTTCTTGTAGAGTGCGGTGTTACGGCGAAGGCCTGCATATCTTGCATGGGAGTCGCGGTTTCCGCTGAATACGTTGGCATAGTCGTGCATAATAGCCTTTGAGCCGAGATAGTCGATAGCATCGGTGTGGTGATACTTGGTATGCTCGTTTCCGGGATAGTTATCTGTCATAGGATAGAAGCTGTACCAACCGAGAATGGAGGATATGTATTTGTCGTCGTTCTTTGAATTGTCCTTTACGTGAAGGTCGGTGTATCCCTTGTAGCTTCTGTAAGCATAGTCCCAAGCGCCCTCACGTCCCTTTGCTGCATACATGGGTGCGCCACCGTCTGCCGCTTCAAGAAGGGGATCGATTATACAGTCCTTAAGAACTGCATGAGTGAAGGCTGTCTTGTAGAACCAGTATTCGTGCTTTTTATCGCAGTGCATACGTACACCGTCGAGAGCGTCAAGATAAATCATCTTGAAGCCTGCTTCGTTGTATGCCTTTGCGGTGTTTGCGGCAATCTCATAGAAAAGGTCGGAGCCGAATACGGGAGTAAGTCCGCCGTAATGTCCTTCAAGGTGACGTACCTTTGCGCCCTTCTTGTGAGCTACTGCCTTTGTGCCCGAACATCCTCTTTGTACTATTTCAAGGCCCTTGAGAGTCTTGTTGAAGTATATCATTTCATCGTCTATTGCGAAGAAAGGTGAGTTAGTACGGCAAAAGCCACGGTCCATAGAGATGCACTCGTAGTCTTCAAGAACCTTTATAAACGTATCGTCATCACCAAGGTCCTCTGCAAGAGTGAACTCGTGCATAGTCTTTATCTGACGGAGCTTTTCGGGAACCGAGAGAATGGGGGAAGCGCCGTAGCTTATGTAATATGAATAGGTGTGAAGACCAAGCGAGATGCCGTTTGCTTCAAAAACGTCGGTAACCTTTTCCTTGAACTCTTGTGCGTCTTTATAGCGCATAAATTTGAAGTCACCTTGACGGAAGGTGCCCTGACTGTGGTGAAGGTCTACCTGGTCAACACCGATTTCCTTGAAGAAGGGTAAATTCTTTTCCACATATGCCGGGCTTGTTTCATACTGAATGATGTAGTTGCCGTGGTTAGGTCTGAATTCACGTCCCCATACACCGCCTGTTGTGGAAACGATACCCTTGTTCTTGTCGATAGTGAGGAACATGGAGCGCAGAATCTCCTTCTGCTCGATGATGGGAGCGATGAGAAGTCCGTACTTAGCCTCAACGTCGCCAAGGTGTGGATAAACTCGAGCCATTGTTTCAAGGCTCTTTGAATCGGGATAGTATACAGGGTTTGCCCAGATGGTCATAGCAATACCGCAGGCACCTGTATTCTTCTTGTCGAGATAGTCGTAGCTGTACTTTGCGTGTGCCATAGTCATCTGGAAGATACCCTCCGGCATATGCTCTGCTACCTCGAAGGTGAAGTAGTTGTCGAAAGCGAGAGCCTTTACCTTAACGTCGCCCTTTTCGGTGGAAACGATAAGCAAATCGCCCGAAAGCGCAAGTCCTGTGGTTGCGATAGGCTCTTCCGCGCGGTTAATGAAGGAGAAGAAGAGAGTGTCTTCAGCTTTGATATCCTTCTTTGTTTTTTTGTCAATTACCTTTTCAACTGCCGTATCCTTTTTGGAAATGGTAATCTCGGCATATTTATTTTCAAGAACAATACTGTTCTTCAGTTCTTTAATTGCCATAAATCCTCCTTGGTTTTATAAGAATTTAAGGGAAATTTTTTGGTAAAATTACCCTTAAATTCTCAAATCCGTTAGTTATTTAACCTCTTTACCTGTAAAGCCGAAAGTGAGCTGAGCACGAGGAGTACATCTGTTGAGTGCTTTTGCTTCAAGAGATGCCTTGAACTTGCCTCTGGGTGCCTTGAAGTTTTCCTGCGCAAACCAGATGGGTCTTTCGTTGCCGAAGCGGTCGATGGTCACGGCACGCTTGCCGTCCCATTCAATGAAGTTACCCGACTGTAATTCACACTCGAACTGAACCCAAGCGTCACCGATTCTGACGGTAGGATTCTTGTAAACCTCGTGAACGTGCTGATAAGCTATGATAGAGGACATTCTTACACCCTCCACGTCACCCTCGGTAAGGATATAAAGCTTTGTTATTCTGTTGTTGTTAAGAGACGAACGGTAGATAGCGTAGGAGTTTTCGCCTTTCTCAAACTGGTGGTCTGTTCTTTCACCGTTGTCGGATTCAAGAAGAATGAATTCTCTCCAGCCCTTGAAATTAAGGTCGATGATGTATTCACCGTAGCCTGCCTCGCTGTTTGTAGCGCATCTTGTCTTGATACAGATCTTACCACCCTTGCCGTTACCGTAAACGCGAACTACCTTTGCAAGGTTGTCCGAGAAGTCGATTTCGGTGCCGTAGTTAATTTCAAGCTTCTGGGAGAGGAGGTCCTGGTTCTCGTCAAGCTTCATCATAACCATGGGGTTTTCTTTAAGAGTTGAGTGCATAGCCTCGATACGAACGAAGGGCACCTGTGCGCCGAAGGGATTCTTGAATTCCTTGAAGTTTCTGTCCTTGTCGGAAAGGTCGAAGAATTTACCTACCTGATAGTCCTTTTCAACGAAAACAAACTTTCCGCCGCGCTTTTCTTTCAGGTGGTACTCATACTTGCCGTCGATAAGCTTCTGACGGTACTCCTCGGAGAAGTACTGCGCCTTACGGAGATCGTCGTACTTCTTGTAGAGCTCAACGTTACGCTTGAGACCTTTATATCTATTGAGCGCGCCCTGTGTCATACCGTTGTATACGTTGGGAAAATCGTACATGACAGCAAGAGAGCCCATATGCTCCATAGAGTCTGTGTGATGGTACTTTGTATGCTCGTTTGCGGGATAGTTATCTGTCATAGGATAGAAGTTATACCAACCGAGTGTGGGTACTAAGTAGCGGTCGATGAAGCCCTTGTTCGAGTTCGTGTGGGCAAGATTCCATCCCTTGTATCCGCGGTAGGGAGTATCCCAAGCACCCATACGTCCTCTTGCCGCATACATTGATGCCGGGTAGGCAGCGCCTTCAAGAACGGGATAGGTGTCACAGTACTTAAGAACCTCACAAACGAACTGAGCGATATAGAACCAAGGCTCGTTCTTTCTGTCGCAGTGGTAGTACATACCGTCGAGAGCATCCAGGTAGATCATCTTGAAGCCACCCTCGTTGTATGCCTTAGCAGTATTTCTTGCAACCTGAAGGAAAAGGTCGGAGCCGAATATGGGAACAAGACCATGATAGTGACCTTCGATGTGCTTTACGGTTTCACCCTTCTTGTGAGCTGCGGGAGTTGTGCCTGCGGCACCTCTCTTTTTGAGTTTGAGGCCGTCCTTTGTAATATCGAAGTAGAAGAGCTCTTCACCGATGAGAAGCACGGGAGAGTTTGTTGTACAGAAGCCACGGTCCTTCTTGATAACCTCGGTATTTTCTTCAATCTTGAGGAAGTCTGCATCTGCCGAGAGGTCCTCTGCAAGGGTGTAGCTTCCCATAACCTTGAGCTGCTTCTGGTTTTCGGGCTTTGAAAGAAGGGGCTCGCAGTCGTATGCAATGTAGAAGGTGTAGGTATGAAGGCCTGCGGTCATGCCGTTTGCTTCAAGGACGTCGGAAACGTTTTTCTTGAATTCAGCACCGTTCGGATATCTCATAAACTTAAAGTCACCCTGACGGAAGGTCGCGGCGCCGTGATGAAGGTCTATCTGGTCAACGCCGATGGACTTGAAGTAGTCGATGTTCTTGTCAACCCACTCTCTTGTGGTTTCGTGCTGAATGGTGTAGTTACCGAAGTTGAGACGGGAGTCACGTCCCCATGCACCGCCTGTTTCGGAGTAGATACCTGTATTTTTGTCGATGGTACGGAAAACTTCCTTGAGAAGAGCGTTGTGCTCAATGATGGGAGCGATGATAAGACCGAGCTTTGCACCCTTGTCTCCAAGGTGAGGGAATACTCTGCCAACAGTTTCAAGGCTCTTTCCGTCGGGGAAGTAAACGGGGTCAACCCAAATGGTGATGGGCACTGTTACTGCCGCGGTATTCTTCTTGTCAAGATAGTCGTAGTCGTACTTCACGTATACCATGTGCATCTTGAATATGCCTTTGGGAAGGTTGGTAATGACTTCAAATGTGAAGTAGTTTTGCTTTACTTCAGCCTTTACGTTGAAGGAGCCCTTTTCGGTTTCAACAGTGATAACGTCACCCTTGAGGGTAAGACCTGTTACCTCAACCTTATCTTCACTGTCTTTTTCAGCGAACAAAGTGAAGAAAGCGGTTTCTTCGCCTCTGATGTCCTTGTTTGTCTTTTTGTCAATTACTTTTTCTACCAAAGAATTTTTCTTTGATATTACGATTTCGGCATAGTCGTTTTCAAAAACGATAGAGTTTTTTAGCTCTTTTACTTGTGCCATAATAAAATCCTCCGTTAAAATAAGCGCATTAAATGCAATTTTTGAGTTAAAATTTCTCATTTTAAGAAAAATCTTTTTCTCTGAATCTTACCTTACCATAAAATGCCGTCAAAGTCAATAAAAAAGGGCGAAAACACCGCATTTTTTTCATTATTTTCGACGGATTTCTTTAAAATCAAAATATTGTATATTTTTTTGAAAAAAATAGCTTTTTGCTACCACACTTCGACAAAAGAGTAGAGGTCGGTATGCTAAACTCATAAAAAAAGAAAGGTGTGAAAAGTTATGAAGAAAGCCAAAACGGAAGACAAAAAAATTGTGGGAAGTGAAGAGTATACACCCGAGGAGGAGGGCAGAGTGAGAGCGAAGGAGGAATTTTCGATGTTTCTTAACTCCGCAAAGCTTTACCTTGGTGATACTGTAAGGATATATAAAGGTTTTTTTAAAAGGCTGTGTGAAAGACTTTCGGGTATGATGACTGAGGAGCTTGGGGCGGAGGATTTACCATACAGAAGGCGTGCGGCAATCTTTCTTTTCGGTATTCTTTTTACGGTGGTGGGAGTGTTCATTTCGGCAACTCCCATTGCTTCGGCTTACCCCGTCGCTCTTGCTCTTATTTCGTCGGCAGGGGTAAATATTACCGGAAAGAATCTGGGTGCTCCCCGTATCACCATGGTGCTTGCCCTCGTATCCGTGATACTGTCCACCCTTATGATGGGAGGGGCGGGACTTCTGTATTTTACGGTAATAATAACCGTTTTCATTATGAGAAGCGTAGTGACCAGGGGTGAGTTCGATGAAAGCACGGTGTTTCGCACCCTCACCTCCTTCGGTGCCGCCGTTGTTCTTTCAAGCTTCGAGCTTATTATAAACTCCTTTTCCTTTGATTCTATCGGAACGGGACTTACTCTTGCGGTAGCGACTCCTCTTTTTACATATATCTTTTCGGGGCTTTTTGCATCTGTCGGAACTCTCGAAACCGGGCTTCGTATGAAGGCGGAGGTGGGACTTGCTACCATTGCCTTCCTTGTAGCTCTTGCTCTTTCCAAGGTGGCGGTTTTCGGATTCTCACTTGCCGCAGTATTTGGATTTTGCATAGCACTTACCGTGGGTAAGGTACTTGGCCCTATGAGGGCAGGTGTTTTCGGCCTTATTACGGGAATGGGTGCGGGAGGCGGAGTTTTTGCCGCCGCATTCGGCGTGGGAGCGGTGCTGTCGTCTGCCTTTTTTACGGTGTCAGATCTCCTCTCAATTTCCGTTGCGGTGGTAGTGGCATCCTCTGTGTCCCTCTACGTTGGAGGGGTGGAAGGGCTTCTTCTGGTACTCCCCGAGGTGCTTTTTGCATCTCTTATTCTCTATCCTGTATTAAAGCTTTTGCCTGTTTCTGCCGAGAGAATAAAGCTTCTTTCTGATAAGATAAAAAGCTCAGATGAGCATGAGAGGGAATCGGTAAAAAGAAAGCTTGAAAGGATGTCGGGTACCTTTGCTACTCTTTCCGAGGTTTTTTATGCGGTGACGGATACTCTGAAAACTCCCAGCGTTGAGGATGTGAAAAAGAGTGTTGATAACGCTATGAACCGAATTTGCGCTACCTGTTCTATGTCGGGTGCATGCTGGAGTAAATACTATGGTGACAGCTGTGACACGAGGAATAAGCTAGCTCACGCTCTTTATAATACGGGCAGAATATCAAGCGAGGACTTTCCTCTCTTTTTTGCCGACAGATGTATAAAGGTAGATGAGCTTATAGATAGAGTAAATAAGAACTTCTCTGCATTTCAGGCGGATGCCAACGATATGTCGAGAGCGGGGTTGATAGCCGGAGAATACCGCACGGTATCGAAGCTGCTCAGAAACACCGCCGAAAGCTTTGAAAGCTCCGAACGTGAAAATCTGCTTCTTGCCGAAAGGGCGGGGAGCATTATGAAGGCGCTGGGCATTCCATTTTCGAGAATCGAGGCGTGGGGGGAGAGAAAGAGCGTTATCGACGTTTTCGGTATACAGGAGGAAAGGCTTGACAGAAGCGCCGGTGATATTCTTGCTGCCTTTGAAAGCGAGTGCGGAATGTGCTTTGAGGAGCCTGAATTCATAAGACTTGAAAGCACCACCGTCATGAGACTTAAAAGACGAGCTCCCATAACTCTTGAGTGTGCGAAAAAGAGCTGCAGTAAGAAGGGGGAGAGCCTCAACGGTGATACCGTGTCCTTCTTTGAAAGCGAGAACGGTTACTTTTATGCCCTTGTGTCCGATGGAATGGGAAGCGGAAGGGATGCGGCACTGACCTCAAGACTCGCTTCTATTTTTCTCGAAAAGCTCCTCACCTGTACCGACGATAAGAAGACCACTCTTGAAATGCTCAATACCCTCCTCATGACAAAAAAAGACGAGTGCTTTACAACACTCGACCTGATTGAATTCGATTTGCTTGAAATGAAGGCAAGCTTTTTAAAGGCAGGCGCCGCGCCTTCTTATATAGTTCGGGAGGACAAGCTTTATAAGGTCAATTCCGAAACACCTCCTGCGGGTATTATACCAAGACTTTCCGCCGAGGAAACAAAAGTCACCGTCAAAGACGGTGACGTGCTTGTTATGCTTTCCGACGGAATAACCGACGCGGGAGAGCTTGGGACTGAAACTCCTTGGCTGGCAGAGCTTCTTGACGGAGAGAGGGGCAGAAGTGCGGAGGCACTTGCCGAAAGGATACTCTCCGAGGCTCTCACAAGATTTTCCGCAAAGGATGATATGTCGGTTGCGGTAATTTCTGTTAAAAAAGATTGATTATCGGAATACCCTTTTTTGCGGCATAGTTTACGGTCATTGCAGTACCGCTTCTTTTTCGCCCATCGTAAAATGCGACAAGCGCGTCAGCTTCATCCACCATTTTTCGATTTCTGTCAAGCATGCACGAATCGGTGTAGCGGTCTGATACGTACTCAGTACTGTCTGCCATATCAAGCATATCTCTGTATACGGCTTTGTCCTGTTCTCTCCACTTTACGTCCTGCTCGGGGCATGGAAGGATGAGACGGAGCTTTATGTGGGGATATGCTTTTTTTAGCTTAAGTACTGCTTTTTCCGCAAGAGTATCAAAGCCAAGCGCACCACCTGCAATGAAGGTGGTAACGCCTTTGTCTATAAGAGAGGAAAGCACCTCTTCAAGACGCTTTTCGATTTCGGCACGCCTTGATATCGCTATTACTCTGTGACCTGTGAAGGCACACGTTTTTTCTGTCATAATCTTATCCTAACTTAAAAAATTTAATAGGCTTTATTGCAAGTCCGGAGTCAAATTTTCTCACTTCTCCGAGAGCGAAGAAGTCGCCGTCTGCATCAATCATTCTCACTCTTTCTCCTTCGGGAAGCGGAGTGATCTTTGCACGTCCGAGGTAGATTTCCGCGCCGTTTTTCGCAAGACGCTCATAGAATTCGGGGAGCCTTATTTCGCAAAGGGTGGAGAAAAGACTTTCTGTGGGTAGAAGAAAGGATGACAAGTCGGCGCATCCTTCAAGTTCCTCAAAGGTATGGCACATATCCAGGGTGAAGTCACCTGTTGCCGTTCTTTCAAGAGAGGACATTGCGGCACCGCAGGAAAGCTTTTTTCCTATGTCCGAAATCAGAGTGCGGATGTACGTACCCTTTGATACCGTGGTAACTATCTCCCATTCGGCAGAGGATAGCTTTTTGCACTCTATCCTTTCCACTCTTACGAGTCTTGCTTCTCTTTCGACCGTTTCTCCCCGTCTTGCCTTTTCGTAAAGCTTTTCTCCGCCTATTTTCACTGCAGAGTACATAGGGGGAACCTGGGAGTATTCTCCCAGAAATGAGAGTATTGCTTTTTCTATTTCTTCATCCTCGGGAATGCTGTCGCACATGCGGAGAGTCATACCACTTATGTCTTCGGTGTCGGTCTCTATTCCCAGTTTCATTCCCGCTTTATAGGTTTTGGATTCGGCGGTGAGATATTCACTTGCCTTTACGGCACTTCCTACAAGAACAGGAAGAACTCCCGTCGCCATAGGGTCGAGAGTTCCTGTATGTCCTACTTGCCTTGTCTGAAAAATTTTGCGTATACGGCTGACTACGTCGTGGGAGGTAATTCCCGACGGCTTATAGAGAAGGAGTACACCGCTTAAATTTTCACTCATAATATACCTGCTTCTTTTACGTATGATAAAAGTTTTTCTATTATATGGTCGGCGGTATCCTCAAAGAAGCAACCTGCCGCACACTTGTGTCCGCCACCGCCGAACACCGCACAAATTTGGGATGAGTCTATACTGTCGTCGGAGCGAAGAGATACTTTGTATCCGTTTTCTCTTTCTTTAAGAGTTATAGAAAGGAGAACTCCTTCGGGAGATTTACCAAGCTGCTCTACTCCTCCCGTTTCGTTGTCTGAAAGACTGTGCTTCTTTATAAGAGCATCGGTTACTACTGCAACCGAAACCTTACCCTCAAAGAAGAATCGAAGATTCGCGATAATTTCGCTTTCAAACTGCATTTTGTCAATTGACTTCGTTATAAAGAGGGGAGTGTTGAGGTAGCCGAAGTTGCCTTCGGGGGTGTATTTGCAAAGCTCGGATACTGTTTTGAAGGTCTTTTCTGTGGTGTTGGAAAACTTGAAGCAGCCCGTGTCGGTGGATATTGCCGTATAAAGACATTCGGCTATATATCTGTCGGGTGTAACTCCCATTTCTTTGATGATATCAAAAATTATCTCACCCGTTGCCGCCGCCTCGGAAATACAGAGCTTTCTTTCGGCGTTTACTCTGTTTTCTCTGTGGTGGTCGATGGCAAGGTGTATTTTCTTTTCACCGAAATTGCCGAGAAGTGACATATCGGCAACGTCGGAGGTGATTATGAAGTCAGCTTCAAAGTCCTCGTTCTCTTTCTCCCACACGTGAGAGAGATATTTCGGAAGAGTGTCAAGACATACTACCTTAACACTCTTTCCAAGCTTCTTCATTGCTGCCGCCAGGGCATAGGATGAGCCGAGAGCATCTCCGTCGGGGTGAATATGAGTGTAGACGTGTACTTTATCGAGCGTTTTTAAATACTCTGCACATTCCTTAATCGTCATTTTCTTCCCCTTCTTCTTTGTCTGCTTCTTCTGCTTCCTCTTTTTTCTCGCCGAGCCCCAGATCCTTGAGTACTGCCTCAATTCTTGCGCCCTTTTCGGCGGAATCGTCGTATTCAAAGTTAAGCTCGGGGGTGATTCTGAGATTCAGTCTTTCTGCAAGCTCACGTCTGATGTACCCCTGGGCACTGTAAAGACCTGTCTTGACCTCCTTGGGAGTACCTCCCAAGGTGCTGAAATATACCTTGGCAAATTTCATGTCACGGCTGATATTCACGCTTGTAATGGTTACGAAGGATGATGAAACCCTCGGGTCCTTTACTGTCATAAGAATATCCGAAAGGGTCTGTCTTGCCGCTTCGTTTACTCTGCCTTGTCTGAATTTATTCATACAGATGGATTACCTTTCAAATGTGTTTAACTCACATAATAACTTTTGAAAGAATTTCGAAGAAATTCTAACATTACTTCTTACTTTTTACTTAACCGAAAAGTTTTTCGGGTTTACGCTTCTATTTCCTCCATAATGAATGCTTCGAGTATGTCAAGCTCCTTGATATCGTTGAACTTTTCAAGACCGATACCGCACTCAAAGCCCTGGGCAACCTCTTTTGCGTCGTCCTTGAAACGCTTGAGTGAGCTTATCTTGTCCTCGAATATAACGATACCGTCACGAACTACTCTTATCTGAGATGCACGTGTAATCTTACCGTCAAGGATATAAGAGCCTGCGATAACGCCGACACCCGGTACCTTGATGGTCTGACGTACCTCGGCGTGGCCGAGAACGTTCTCGCGGTACTTGGGAGCAAGAAGTCCCTTCATTGCGGTTTCAACCTCTTCGATGCACTCGTAGATGATACGGTAGGTTCTGATATCTACCTTAGCCTCTGCCGCCGCGTCAAGAGCCCTCTTGTCGGGACGAACGTTGAAGCCGATAATAATAGCGTTGGATGCTGAGGCAAGCATAACGTCGTTTTCGTTTACACCGCCTACCGCGTTGTGAATTACCTTAACCTTAACCTCCTCGTTTGAAAGCTTTTCAAGAGAAGCCTTTACCGCCTCGGCAGAGCCTTGTACGTCCGCCTTAACTACGATATTGAATTCCTTGATACCTTCCTTCACCTGATTGAAGAGGTCGTCGAGGGAAAGCTTGGAATTTGCCTTGAAGGTCTTTTCCTTTTCTTCGGCACGACGCTGTTCTGCAAGCTCCTTCGCCATTCTTTCATCCTTTACGGCGTTGAAGACGTCACCTGCAACGGGTACCTCGGAAAGACCGAGAATTTCAACGGGAACGGAGGGCCCTGCAACCTTTACGGTGTCTCCCTTATCGTTTATCATAGCACGAACACGTCCGACAGTAGTACCTGCTATAACGTAGTCTCCTGTATGGAGTGTACCGTTCTGTACGAGTACGGTAGCAACTGCACCGCGTCCGCGATCAAGCTTTGCTTCAATTACGATACCCTTGGCATCACGGTTGGGGTTAGCCTTAAGCTCTGCTACCTCGGCAACGAGAAGCACCGATTCAAGAAGGGTGTCAATACCCATCTTAGTATGAGCAGATACCGGAACACATATTACGTCGCCACCCCATTCCTCGGGAACAAGGTCGTACTTGGTGAGCTCTTGCATAATGTTATCGGGGTTTGCACCCATCTTGTCCATCTTGTTGATAGCAACGATAATTTCAACTCCTGCCGCCTTGGCGTGGTTTATAGCCTCAACTGTCTGGGGCATAATACCGTCGTCAGCCGCTACAACGAGGATGGCAATATCGGTTGCCTGAGCACCTCTTGCTCTCATTGCGGTAAATGCCTCGTGGCCGGGAGTGTCAAGGAAGGTAATATCCTTGCCGTCGATATTTACTCTGTAAGCACCGATGTGCTGAGTAATACCGCCTGCCTCACCTGAGGTTACGTTGGCGTGTCTTATAGCGTCGAGGAGGGATGTCTTACCGTGGTCAACGTGTCCCATAACACAGACAACGGGTGAACGCTCCTCAAGGTCTTCCTTGGTGTCCTCGGAGTCGTCGATAAGCTTTTCTTCTATTGTAACTACAACTATCTTTTCAGCCTTTGAGCCAAACTCATCTGCAACGATAGCCGCTGTGTCAAAGTCGATGGTCTGGTTGAGAGTAACGAGCATTCCGAGACCCATGAGCTTCTTAACTACTTCTGCTGTGGTAACGTGAAGCTCCTTTGCAAGCTCGGATACTATCATCTCGTCGGGAAGCTTTATAGATGCCGGAATCTTGGGTTTTTCGGGCACTGCCTTCTTCTTGGCATCTGCCTTTGCTTTGTCCGCTTTTCTCTTATCAAATCCTCTTTGCTGATTGTTCTTCTTGTTGAACTTCTGCTTGCCCCAATCACCAGACTCCGAATGTCCGTAGTCAAGTATTTTATCATCATATTTGGAAAGGTCAACTGTGTTGTCGGCACCTCTGGTGTCAACGACTCTTACTTCCTTCCTCTGATTCATCTGTGTATTTCCGGTTGCCGCAACGTTTCTTTCAAGCTTTACGCCGCCTTGCTTCTGGGCAGGCTGGGGCTTGGGCTTATCTTTCTTTTCCACAGGCTTTTCTTCGGGCTTCTTCTCTATGGGTTTAGCCTCGGGCTTCTTCTCTACGGGTTTAGCCTCGGGCTTCTTCTCTGCGGGTTTAGCCTCGGGCTTCTTTTCTTCGGGCTTAGTCTCGGGCTTCTTTTCAACAGGCTTTTCTTCAGGCTTTTTCTCCTCTATAACGGGAGCTTCTTTTACTTCTTCTGCCTTCTTGTCATAGCCTCTTAGCTTTATTTCTCCATTGATAAAGCTGTCTATATCTGACACCTCGCACCTTGAAGAAAGAGCATTTATGACAAAATCAACCTCATCATCACTGAGGGTGGCAGGAGCAGGCTTCAGGTCTGCCTTGCCGGGAATAAGAAGAAGTATGTCACGGCTTTTCAAACCGAAATCCTTTGCAAGTGTAGAAATTTTATTTTTACTTGTTGCTGCTGACATGATATTCCTCCAATCGTTTTCACATCTTGGTATTAAAGCTGTTTTTCACAAGGACTGTGAGATTTTCATCAATTATTGCCACAGACGAGGACTGTCGCATCAGCCCTCCTGCTTGTGAAATCTCGGCCATGGTGTATCCTGATAAGACACACTCTGTATTATAAAATGCGGCGGTATCGGTAATCTCTTTTTTTGTATTTTCCGAAACGTCGCTTGCAACGATAATAAGCTTTGCCGTGCCTTTTTTGGCACTGTCGCGTACCATTTCGGTACCGAAAACGGCACCGCCCGCGCGCTTTGCAAGTCCTATTGCCGAAAGGAATTTATCTTGCATTATGCTTCCTCCGCTACCTCTTTTTCAAGACCCTCAAGCACCTGCACAGGAATAGTACATTCGAAGGCTCTTTCAAGACGCTTTGCCTTGATTGCTTTTTTAAGACATTCGGTGTTGGGGCATATATACGCGCCTCTGCCCGACTTCTTACCTGTTCTGTCAAGGGTAATTTCACCCTCCGGCGAGCGCACTACTCTTATTAGAGATGTTTTGGGGAAAGACTCCATACATCCAAGACATTTTCTCTCGGGAGTTTTCTTAGCCATAATAATGATAGTTCCTTTCTGCTATGAAACTTATTAGAATTGAGATTTAATATCGATCTTGTAGCCTGTAAGCTTTGCCGCAAGACGTGCATTCTGTCCCTTGTTACCGATAGCGAGGGAGAGCTGATCCTGAGGTACTGTTACTATACAGCCCTTCTCGATTCTGCCGTCCTCGGTAACGCCTGTTGAAAGTGTTACGTCGATAACCTCGGCAGGAGAGAGAGCCGCCTTAACGAAGGTCTCGGGTGACTCACTGTATTCGATGATGTCTATCTTTTCACCTGAAATTTCGTTTGTGATATTTGTCTTTCTCATACCCTTTACACCGATACATGAACCGATGGGGTCAACGTCCTTATTTCTTGAATAAACCGAAATCTTTGTTCTTGAGCCTGCCTCACGTGCAATGGAGTGAATGATGACCGTGCCGTCCTGAATTTCGGGAACCTCAAGCTCGAAGAGTCTCTTTACAAGTCCGGGGTGCTTACGGGAGAGCACGATTACAGGCTCCTTGGTGTCGGTCTTGATATCTACCACGTACACCTTGAGGTACTGACCCGAACGGAGTATTTCACCGGGTATCTGCTCTGCCTTGAAAAGAGTTGCCTGCTGCTTGCCAAGCTCAAGGATAGCGTTTCCTGTGTTCTTGTCGATGAGTACGATACGCGCTGAAACGATATCGTTCTTCTTCTGCTCGTATTCGTCAACAAGCATCTGTCTCTCTGCTTCTCTGATACCCTGAATTATAACCATTTTTGCCGCCTGTGCGGAAATTCTGTTGAAGTCCTTTGTCTTGACCTCTTTTTCATATACGTCGCCGAGCTTCAGACGCTTGTTTATTTCCTTTGCCTCGGAAACGGTAAGCTCTGCCGTGGGGTCCGTTACTTCTTCAACGACTGTGAACTGCTCGAAAACTCGGACTGTCTTCTTCTCTCCGTCGATGGAAACTCTTACGTTTGACTGTCCGCCTCTTTCCTTCTTGAATGCAGTCTGGAGTGCCGCTTCTACCTTTTCAAGAAGATATTCCTTTGATATACCTTCTTTTTCAAGGGCGTCAAGGGCTTCAAAAAATTCTTTGTTCATGACACAAAACCTTTCTTTAATATATTTATATCAGTTGTTCTTAAAAATATCCGCGTAATTTACCGACGTTTTGATATTTGCAACACGGCTCTTTTCTATCTTCACGTCCCCGAAGGTGTAGCTATCCTCATCGAAATCGTTGAGCGTTGCTACAAACATCTTACCAAGCCCCTCAACGGGTGCGAAAAGCTTTACCTCGACGTCACAGCCAAGATACTTTTTTAAGTGCTCGGGCTTTTTCAGCTCTCTTTCAAGACCTGCCGACGACACCTCAAGACAATAGCTGTCGGGAATGGGGTCAGCCTCGTCGAGTATGGGGTTTACCGCATCTGTCACCGCAACACAGTCGTCAAGAGTAAGCTCGACACCCTCCTTATCAATGGTGAGAATGAGGTTGTAGTCGGAGCCCTCCTTCTTGTACTCAACGTCCCAAAGGACGTAGCCCAGTCCCTCAACGGTCTCTCTGAGAAGAGCATCAACCTTTTCGGCGATGTTGCCCTTGTTCTTCTGGTTTGCCAATAAATCACTTCCTTAATTTGTAAATTTACAAAAATCAAAGAGAGTGGCGACCACTCTCTTTTTGTCAAGGTTTATTCTACTGTGATGGATTATAGCACGTCTTTTCAGTAATGTCAAGTACTTTTTTTATTTTATGCACTCTGAAAGAGGACGGTATTCATAGATGGAGTTACCCACGATCATCTTGCACATACCACCCTTTTCGTCATATTCGTAAAGCTCCTTGCTGGCATAACCGCCTGTTTCGGGAATGTTTTTTGTTTTCTCAATAACTCTGCCGTACTCGTCGTACTCCTCTGTCCAAACGTAGACAGCATTTCCGCCGTTCTTTTCGCCTTCGGGAGTGTACTTCTCCTGTGCCGTCTCGTTGCCCTTTTCGTCGTAAATGTAAAGAATATAGCCTGTGGACTCTCCGTTTGCTATAAAGCTCTCGGCCTTAATGATTTTTCCGTCTTCGTCAAGAGTATCGACATACCAGGCAACCAACGCGCCGTCATCGTTGGTTTTTTTGAACTCTACCGTATTACCCGTGTAGGTGTAAACAGTGGTATATCTGCCTTCAACTTCATTTACAAGTCTGCCCTCTGTATCATACTCCGAGGTCTTTTCGGAAATAAGATAGCCGTCCTGATGCACAGTATAGCTTCCGTCAGCGTTGTAGGTATACTCGTAGAGATCCTCCTCAACTCTGCCGTCGGTGTAGTTGTGTGTAACTCTTGTAAGGTGTCCCTTGTCGTTGTATTCGTAGAGCTTTACAACGTTTGTTTTCGTGTAGGTTTCCTTGTAAAGCACGTACTCCTCGTCGGGCACGGGTGCTTTCTTTTCTTCTTCTTTTTCTGCTTCGATTTTTCCAACAGTTTCGGTGTTTTTGTCATCTACCTTTACATCTTCCTCGTTACAGGAAACGAAAGTAAATGCGAGAAGTGCCGATAAAAATAAAATTGCAATTTTTTTCATATGTACCTCCAAAAATTTATGGAAAGATTGTACCATAAAAAACGTAAAATTGCAATATTTAAGTTGACAAATGAAAGAAAATAATATAAAATAGTAAAGCACAATAAATCCGAGGTGTAGCTCATCTGGTAGAGCGCTTGGTTTGGGACCAAGAGGCACGGAGTTCGAGTCTCCGCACTTCGACCACAAATTGCGGATTCGTCCGCATACGAAAGCCGCAAAGTAGGGATACTTTGCGGCTTTTTATAATATTACTGCGTGCTAATCAAAAAATCCATAGAGGTGTACCGAATGCTTTATTCTGATTTTATCAACCAAACTCTTTCCAACAACAATGATATTGAATGGAATTACTATAATTCCCATGTTAACACCGATGACATATTTAATGGACTGAACTCAAAAGAGTTTATCTATGGATACTTTAAAAATGGCGTAAAAACACTGCCGTTTTTTGTTAATGCAGATACTGCAAACAAATTTATCGAACGCTATTTTACTGCTGGTCGAAAAAACTTTGCTCTATCATTCAACTATGATGAACAATATCAAATGCCACAGGATAGAGCCATACATACCGTCTCTGGATTTTTTCTAGGATTATTAATTGAAAATTGTATAAATGGAATTGATACACTCTCTGTCGATAGTCCTAACTACTATCCGTTTTCATACCTATGGTTTTTAACATTCTTATACCACGACTACGGTTACTGTGTCACCGAAAGAGATGATTGTCCAATTAAATTTCCTGAACATGCTCCTATCCCCAATGAATACGATAATTATAAAAGTAGAATAACCATATATGAATACAATGCATTATCACAAATCAAAGCACAGCTAGGAATTAATCTGTCTCCCTTTTCTCCATCTCCGTTTCCACGCTATTATGAACATAGTCGACAACCTAATATAGAGCACGCACTGTTGCGTGAATTAACTCAACGAAATTATACAATTCAAGGGAATCCTAAGTTGCGTTTTAGAGGTGGTTATACCATTCGAGAGCATCGTTATACAAGTTCTGTAGTAACAAGATATATGAATTACTGCATCAACGAGTTTGAGCATGTTGATCATGGAATAGTTGGAGGCTATCTATTCTATGACAGAATGATTAAAAACTATATGATGGCGTATTTATCTGCAACCCGAGAGGAAAATACATTTGTAGATTTGAGCGATTTTCATTATCAATACAGACATTTCTGCTCAGAACAACTTAAAATTTTTTCTTATATTTCTGATTGTATTTTATCTCATAATATTTGGAAACAACCCGACGACAAAAGAGAGATTTATAAGCAATACAATATGGATGACTTATTTTCTGAAAAATTTAAATCAATTTCTTACGAAGAAAATCCCCTGCTTTACATACTCGCAATTTCCGATACGTTAGAACCCATAAAAGCATATCAACAGCGCAACGCTAATCTTTCCGCACAAGTTATTGCTGATGCAATTGATATAGAATACATCCCTGGAACACGACAACTATGTTTTTCAAGCAATTCGGAAACTGTTGATATTACGCTCCTACATCATAAAGCAATGGGATTAATGGATTGGACTTCCGCTCAATGCTCTGATTTGGAGAATGATTCTTTCACGTTGCGAATTTAATTTGGCAGTCTAGAAGTCTCTTTTCTTTGTCTACTGCGGGGCAATTGTTGATATCCAAGTGAGCAGATATATTTGCACATTTGGAAATGACAAAGCCGATGAGGAATCGTTTGATTTCTCATCTGCTTTTATCATAGCCATATTTATTTGCAGTCTTTGCAAGAGTATTCGGGGACGGTGCGTTCGTTTATCACCGATTCATAGAGTCGCCAACCGCCTGCAAGGTTATAGCAGTCATAGCCGTTGCCTGTAAGAATACGGCAAGCAAGGTAGGAACGAAGTCCCGAATGGCAATGAACGTAGACAGGTCTGTCTTTCGGAATTTCGTCAAGTCGCTCACGCAGTTCATCCAGTGGAATATTGACAAAGCCGTCAATTTTACCGTTCATTACTTCATACGGTGTACGGGTGTCGAGTAAGAACACGCTGCCGTCACGGGGAAGGTTTTCCACGTGGTGCCAGAAGAACTGTTTTAGTTTTCCACTGACGATATTTTCGGCAACAAAGCCCAGCATATTGACGGGGTCTTTCGCGCTGCCGAATGGCGGTGCATAGCACAACTCCAGAGTGGTAAGGTCGGTAATTTTCGCACCGAAACGGATGGCGGTGGCAAGCACGTCCATGCGCTTATCCACGCCGTCAAAACCGACGATCTGCGCGCCGACGAGCTTCAGCGTTTTCTTATCCCACAGCGCTTTGACCGACATCTGCGCCGCTCCCGGATAATAGGTGGCATGGGATGCCGAATAGGTATAGGTCTTATCGTAATCTATGCCTGCCAAACTGGCCGTCTTTTCGTTAAGGCCCGTGGTGGCAACCGTCATATCAAAGAGTTTAAGCACCGCCGAGCCTTGCGTACCGGTATAAACGTTCTCGTATCCTGCGATATTATCGGCGGCAATTCTGCCTTGCTTGTTGGCAGGCCCGGCAAGCGGAATAAAGGCAGGTTTCTTTGTAATGAAATCCTCCACCTCTACCGCATCGCCCACGGCGTAAATATTGGGAATATTGGTCTGCATTTTGTTGTTTACAATAATGCTTCCGCGCGGGTTGAGATCTATTCCGCAGTCACGTGCGATGGCGGTTTCGGGACGGACACCCACCGACAGTATGATCATATCGGCGGTGATCTCGCCGTTTTGCAAAATGACGGTATTTCCGTTGATCGCCTTTACGCCGTTATTCAGGTGCAGATAAACGCCTTTGGATTTGATATAACGGTGAACGTCCGCCGCCATATCAAAGTCGAGGGGTGCGATCAGATGATCGGCAAGCTCGACGATCGCGACCTTTAGCCCTGCTTCAACTAAGTTTTCTGCCATCTCCACGCCGATATATCCGCCACCGATCACCACAGCCGAACGCGGCTTTGCAGTATCAATATAGTTCTTGATCTTTAAGGTGTCGGGAATGTTGCGGAGGGTGAAAACGTTACTGCCGTCAGCCCCGTCAATGTTCGGTCGGATCGGCTCGGCGCCCATAGAGAAAATGAGGTTATCGTAGCTTTCTTCATAGGTTTCGCCCGTGCGAAGATTTTTGACGGTGACGGTTTTGG
>JAZNYT010000092.1:0-40269 GCA_045594565.1 Eubacteriales bacterium | reverse complement strand
GAGTTTTCTTCTCCTCTTCCTCGAGCTGTTCTCTCGTTTTGTAGAACTTGCATTTTTCGCAGTATTCTTTGTCGTAATCTTCGGTGTTGATTATTCTGCACCAAGTCGGATCGTAGCCATGTCGTTCTGTGAGCCAAGGAGTTGTCACCTTAACTTGTCTTCCTAAGACCGCTTGGCCTCCGACTTGAGTTTTCTTCTCCTCTTCCTCGAGCTGTTCTCTCGTTTTGTAGAACTTGCATTTTTCGCAGTATTCTTTGTCGTAATCTTCGGTGTTGATTATTCTGCACCCGCTGCCCCATTCGTAACACTCGAAAGCGAAACAGTCACTTTTTTTCGTAGTTATCACCTCTGCCTTTCTTAACCTTGTTTGAATAATGGGCAACTCTTTACGATATAGCTTTCTATGTCGCCCTGCTTTCTGTTTTGCATATTCAGGTCGCTGCGCTCCGCGTCCCAGCCCTCTACTGGCTCGAAACTCATACTCCAGCTGCAGCCTCTTCCTTTTTTGTTTGGAACTGCGTTTTCACAGTCCCAGCAAATAGTGTTGGAAAATCCATTATCACTTTTCCTGCTCATTAAATAGCCTCCGCTGTCTTTTCTTCTAAAATAGTCACGCTCCGTTTGAAGCTGTCAAAATTCAAGGTTACTTTTCCTGTTTCGGCGCTCCAAATTCCAACTACCCTCGTATCAATGAATATGTCTTCCACAAATCCTGTAACGAGCTTCCTACCCCAGTAGAATTGTATTCTGTCGCCAAGCTTGCAAGGCAGTTCAATGAGTCTGCCCTCCCGCTCCGCTTTTAATAGTTCAACCGCTCTTTTGATTTCCTCGCATTTCATTTTCCCCAGCTCCTTATTCCTCTGTTTCCTCTGCTGCTTCCTCTGCATAAAAATTTGTATCCCTCGGCATTTTAAGCCATTTTCTTACTGTGTCGTCATGCGACCACAAAAGGCCTATTTTGTCCTCGTTTGAGATAGTTCCATCAGGCTCTATAAAGTCGTTTTTCATTTTGCGGAGCTCTTTCTGCAGCTCTGTGTAAAGCTTCACAAGCTTCGGCCTCGAAAGATAGCCGCCGTCAACGTTTACGTTATAAAGGCACATAAGTAGAATGGACTGCATAAATTCAAATCCTACGAGCGTATCTTCGCTCCTCCTGTGTTCCATTCCCTCTTTGTATCCCTGCTGGTAAGCTATGGTCGGATTCCTGCTGATTTTCATTTCGCTGCCTCCTCTACTTCTATTGGAATCATTGGAGCGCCGCAGTGAGGGCAACAGGTTGAAAGTATTTGGTATTCGTATCTTCCCTCAATAGCGCTTCCTCCGCATTTTGAGCACACCATACCACCCTCCCAGCCTTTATCTATCCAATGAGCACAAACAACAGGTTTTGCTTCTACAGAAGGTGCGCTTTCTATCGAATTTTTGATAAAGGAAAACGGCATAACGTCGAATCCTAAGTTTTTCATGTTAGTAAAATGCTCTATCAGCACCGCTGCGCTGATGAGTTTTTCGTCCATTGTTAGCCCTCCCTGCTCTTCAAATATTCGAACCATTTTTCTTTTGCTTCCTCAGGGGTTTTGTATCCGCCCTCCATTAAAAGCTGCTGCGCTACCCACGGCTCTCCGTATCGGTAAGCAATAGGCTTATCGCCACAGTATTCTACGTATAAGCTGAAAAGGTCTTCACTCATCGGCTTTTCCTCCTGATTATTTTTTCAAGGCCTTTCAAGGCCGCAGGATAATCTCCTGCTAAGCATTGTCCTTTGAGCGTTCTGTACTGCTGCTCCGTCAGCGCTTTCCTGCTCCGCTGTATAATTCTAAGAGCAGATATAGTCCTCAGGTACTTTTCTTCGTCCTGTCCTTTCACAAGGCTCATTTCCTCCGCCTCCTATACGCCGAGTATGTCTTTCATTCTGCTATGCTCATCTTTGAGCTTGCTTTTGCGTCTGTCGCTGCCGTTTACGATAATCGGGTGACAACGCTCCAGTATCCTGCTGTAAATACGTTCTTTACTGAGGCTGTCAGGGTTTTTAAGCTCCTCCCCAGTAAGGTTGGTGGTAATAATCATCGGCAGTCCCGCTACGTATCGGGCGTTGATAATGTTGAATACCTGCTCCTGCATGTACTCCGTGTTGCGCTCCGCTGCGAGGTCGTCTATTACCAAAAGGTCAAATCTATTTAAGCTGTCAATGTACTCTTGTTTGCCGTCGTAAAGCCCCTGCAAGGTATTTGCAAGCCGCGCAAAGTTAGTTACTAAGCACGGCACTCCTTTGTCGATAAGGGCGTTTGCAACGCAAGCTGCTGCGTAGGTTTTTCCTGTTCCTACGTTTCCGTAAAGGAGCAAGCCTTTTCCCTGCTCCTTAAATTCGTCAAAATGCTCGACGTAAGCTTTCATAGCGTTTGTAATCTTCGGATTTAAGCCGTCGTCGTTTGCAAACGTCCAGTCAGCCATATCCGTTTCGGGAAAGCCCATTTTTCGGTAGCGCTCTATCTTTTTATCGAGCTCCGCTTTTCGTTTGCGTTCTTCCTCTGCTTTATGCTTATCCATCTCGCATTGGCAAATGCAGTTAACGATTCTTTCTTTGTCAAAGACGATGATACGGCACTGTCGTGGTTTTCCGCACTTCTCACAATATAGCAAGCCGTCTTCTCCTTTTACTACTCCCTCTGTCGGTGTGGGAGCAGAAGCAGCTATTTTGTCAATAATGCCCTCGAACCCTGTTGATTTCATCTTTTCCACGCTGCTCTCTCCTTTACAAAATGCCTGTTAGGTCAACGTCTTCTTTTCGTTGGTAAGCTTGAGGCTTTAAGGTCGTTACCTTAGCGTTTAAATAGCTCTCGAATTTAGTTCCAAAAAGGGTTTCAGGACGTAGGTACTTTTCCATGTCCGTGTTTTTCCATTCGGCGCTTTTCTTATCTATCACCGTTTTGAAGTCTTCAAGGGTAAAGCCCTCTTCCATTCTTGCGTTGATATGCTTCTTTGTTGCTGCTGTCGTGGCTTTGTATTTCGTTCCTGCTTTCTCGTTCAGGTAGGAAACAACAGATATATATATTTGAGTATTTGATTCTTTAGTTTTTAATGAATTAGTATTTAATTCTTTAGTATTTAATTGTGCCTCGTTTTCCACTTGTGGGAAATCAACATGTGGCTTTTCCTCCGCTGGCTTTTCCTCTTGTGGGGCTGCCGCTGCTGGCTTTTCCTCGTATGGTTTCTCGTAAATATCATACTGCCAGTCAACGATTTTTCCGTTTACCCTTACTGCTGTCCTCTTGAGGTAATTAAGCTTCTCAAGCTCTTTTAAGGCGCTGCGGACGCTGGTGCTGCCGTCGCTTGAAAGAGTTGCAAGCCCCTCTATTGAGTAGTCCCAGTTCTCGGGAAGCGAAAGCATAAGGGACAGTAGCCCTTTTGCTTTTAAGCTCATGTTTTTCTCTCTAAAATGAGTATTCGACATGACCGTGTAATCGCTGGTCTTGTTTATTCTCAAAACTGACATAGGGGTCTTCCTTTCTTCTTATGGAAAAACGCTCTGTACGGAGCATTGCAGGTGCTCGGCACAAAGCGTTTAATGTCGGTTAATATTCAGTTGCTGCGCGGGTTAGCTCCTGCAAAACTAACCGACAAGAATATTATACCACAATAATTTCCAATTTCAAGAGTATTTTCAGAATATTCTGTTTTATTTTGCGAGTTCTATAAACCCGTATTTCGTAAAGCCTCCGCAGGTTTCTATCTCTATATCCCTACCAAAAGCCTCGTAGTCAAAATACCTTGCTAACATGCCGTCAAGCTGGTAACAACCGCTCTCCTCCGCCCAGTAATAACCGAGGTCGAAATGGGTGTGTATGTCTTCGTAGAGTATAAAGTCTTCTACCTCGTAGTCAAAAGCTTCCTGACCAAAATACTCGACTGCCGCCTTTAGCGTTTTGATTTCCCACTCATTGAGCTCGCTAAGCTTCTCCGCCTGTTCATTGAGCTCGAAAATGTCGTCGTATTCGTCAGGCTTTATGAGCTCCCCTTGATAGTCGTGTATAGCCCACTCCTCGTAGTCCTTGTTAATGCCTACTACTTTGTCAAGAAACTCGCGGATAGTTTCCTCCTCCGTCGGTAAGCTTATCCAGCCGCCCTCGAGTTCCCCCTCGTTGTATTTTCCTAAGTTAGCAATATATAAATCTACCTGCGAAGCGTCGTATAAGTATTTTGAGTAATCCATGTTTATTTCCCCTTTTCTTTTGTATGTTGTCTTGCTGTTGCCTTGCTGTTGTTTTGCTGTTGTCCCTAATTATGGGGAAGTGTTTTTGAAAAGGCAACCATTTTGCTTTCTTTTTTAAAAATATTTTTGCAAATCCGTTGACAGCCTGTGTGCAGCATGGTATTTTTGCTGAAAAGGCGGTGACAACATGGGCGGTTCAATATCGGATAAAAACACTCGTACCCAGCTAACGCTCTCTAAGGAACTTAAAGCTCAGCTCCAAGCTGTTGCCAAAGAACAAAACCGTAGCTTCAATAACCTTTGCGTTACTGTTCTACAGGACTACTTAAAACATAATCATAAGTAGGCCGCAGCTTTATGTAACTGTTTATTGCTTTAATAGCTGCGTCTGCTCCGTAGCAAACGTGGCATTTGTAATGGTTTCTCGACAACAGCTCCAGCCAGTCGTCCTGCGCTGGGGTTGTTTTGTTTTTGCCGTACTTCATTTCTATGTAAAGTCCGAACCAGCCTCCGCGGGCTAAAGGTATAACAAGGTCAGGTACGCCCGCTCTCATACCCATTCGCTTTAGCTTGTTTCCTCGCGCTGGGCTGCGTCTGTCTTCGTTAGGAACGTGATAGACTGGAATGTGTAAGGCTTCACAATAATCTACGACAGCTATCTGCTCTAATGCTTCGTGCTCTGTCATGTATGCAGCTCCTCTCTTGAATAACCTTTGAACTCCTCCTCGCGTTTTGCGCGTCGGTTTCTTCTTTCTTTGCTCTGCAGCGCTGGCACTTTCGACTGGACCTTTCTTCTAACCCTTGTAAAGCTTTCAAAGCTCGGTACTCCGAGGCTTTCGTGCTCTCTCATAGCTTTCTCGAATGGAATGTTAGAAAGAGCTGGGTAGTATCGGTGGATAATCTCCGCCATCATTATGTAGTCGTCGTCGCGCGTCCGCGGACAAAGTGCAAGCACTTCAATGACCATCTTCTCCTGCTTTGCAAAATCAATAGTTGTCATTCTTTTGAACCTCCTACGTATTCAAGCAATTTTGCTTTGCTGATGTGGTATGTGTAACGGCTGCTCATTTTTACGGCGTAGCCAAACGGTAATACGCCCCTCTGCAGCCCTATTCTTACAAACATTTGGCTCTTCCCCAGCTTCTCCGCTGCTTCCTTTACTGTAAAGCTCAATTATTCTCTCCTCCTAAAAACAACTGTAAAAACACCATCGGCTTTAATCTGTAGCGCTCTTTAATTAAAAACATTTCCGACTGCTTAAAGTCCGCGCGGTTATTTATTTTTGCGGATAGCGTCGGCCTTTTTATTTCTAAAAAATCTGCAAGCGTTTCTATGGTGTCGCCGTTTTTGTGAATGTAGTATTTCAAAAGGTGCGTATCAGTCAAGTTTTTCACCCTCATTGTTTTTTTATTGCTCCGCTCTGTCTTAATTTTATAAAAACTAAAAATAAACCGTCTTTATTAAATCGTTGGCAGAATGTAAGATTTTTATTACAATGGTGAGGTAAAAATGTTTTCTCGGTGAGAAAAATAAGACAATTCTAAAAAGGAGGGGTAATATGCGAAACCCAAACGGCTACGGGGCTGTTGTCAAAATGTCGGGTAAAAGGCGTAAGCCCTACGGCGTTAGAATTACTGTAGGCTTCAATGACGAGGGTAAGCAGCAGTATAAATATATCGGATACTACGAAAGCGCTCCCGAAGCAATAATAGCGCTGGCTGAATACAATAAAACGCCTTACGATATTAACGCTAACAGCATAACCTTTGCTGAGGTTTACGAGCGTTATTGCAACGACGGGTCGCTCCGCCTTTCCGAAAGCCTTGTAAGGCTAAATAAAACGTGCTTTAACCACTCGAAAGAGCTTCATGGTATTGTGTTTAAGGAATTGCGAAAAGTCCATTTGCAAGGGGTTGTGGACGGCCTGAGCACCATTACAGCTAAAGCTAACACGGCTTCGTTCTTCCGCAAGCTGTTTAAGTTTGCTGTTGAAAACGATATAGTACATAAGGACTATTCCCAGTTTGTTGTAACTCCGTCTAAAAACCGCAAGGCCGATAAAGTTCCTTTTACTGTTGAGGAAATTAACGTGCTGTGGGAGCTGGTCGGGAACGTAAACGCTGAAATACTGCTCATATTAGCGTATAGTGGTATGCGTATTAGTGAGCTGCTGCTCCTCCGTAAAGAACAGGTAAACCTTGAGGAGAATTACATCGTTACGGGCTCTAAGACTGAGGCTGGTAAAGACCGCTTTATTCCTATACACCGTAGGATAAGGCCTTTAATTGAAAAACATTACGAAAAGAATGAGGAGTGGTTAATAACAAACGTTTCGGGGACTAAGCCTATCCGTTATGATAGCTTCCACGCTAAGCGCTTCTCCAAGCTTATGCGTAAACTCGAAATGAGGAAAGAGCTCACCCCTCACAGCACTCGCCACTTTTTTATATCTGAGCTTCATAGGCTCGGCGCTGATAAAATAGCCGTGCAAAAAATTGTAGGCCACAGAGGGTCTGACGTTACGGAACAGGCCTACACTCACATTGATACAGCTAAGCTTCACAATACTGTGAACCTCCTGCGGTAATTGCGTATTGCTTGCGTATTACGTGCCTGTTTTTCCGTGTATTTGCACGTTCTTATTTCCAAACAGAAAGCCCGCAAACGCTGAAACACCAGTATTCGCGGGCTTTTGTAATTGGTATTTTTTTGAGGGCTCAAATCCCGCACAATTATAGACCACCCTTATCTACCAGCGCTTGAGCTCCTCTTTGCGTATTGTGTGCTCATTACTTAGAAGAGTTCACAGTACCTTAAATCAACTTTGAACACGCCGTAGTCAAGGTTGAACAGCACTCCGCTATCTCCTATAACAATAACCGTGCAGCCGTCGAGGTTGTCAATTTGAGCGCGGTTTTTCCTGTAAGCTTTCCCGCCCTCTAAAGTTTTGTACTTACTCTTCTTGAAGCGCACACGTACTTTACGGTGCTCATCGTGCTCGCGCTTGCTGGTAGGCTTTGCAGTCGTGCTCGCTGCCGTGCTCGGCTCTGCGCTCGCTGCGCTGGGGTCGTAATCTATGAGCACGTCGTAGTTGTCCTCTCTTAAATATTGACCGAGGCCTACTCTTGAACCTTTTACACACTCAGCGTTAAGCAACGAGCTGCCTCCACTTGATGCTTTGCAAATGTCGCCTACAGCAAAATTGTGACCGTCCATGTTAATGATTATAACGTATTCGCCCTCTTTAGCTTTACGGTGCTCGGTCTTGTAAGTGGGCTCAGGGTCTGCCGCGGGCTCGGGCTTGTAATTGAGCACTACATCGTACTGCTCATAACGGAGGGTTGTAGTGTCGTGCTCGTTAATTATTACGTTTACCCAGTTTTTGCTCAATACTTCTCTTACTTTGAGTATTGAGTCTTTTTTAGCGTGGTGTCCGTCCTCGGAAAGAACCTTTACGTACTCACCGACTTTTGCTGGACGGTGCTCGGTCTTGTATTCGGGTGCTGGCTCTTCGTAGAGCTCGAAGTTTTCGGAGTTTTCCCACCAGTCGACGCTGTCTTTGAGTCTTTCAACATGGATATCGAGTTTATCATCATCGGGGTCAACCCTAACAATTATTCCAAGCTCTCCAACGTGGAATCCCGCTCCGCGGCTGCGGCAAATAACTTTGTCGCCCGCCTTGAACTTAGGCATGATTCTTCCTCCTTAGAACGGCAAATCTTCACTTTCGGTAACTTCGGTAAAGCTGTCGGTAGTGTCGATGTTTTTCTCGTAAAGTTTGGAATAGCTTTCGCTCTGTCTTACGCGGTTTACTACCCAAACAGGAAGTTTGTCAAGGGTGTTTTCAACTTCCTGTACGGAGGCGTCAAGGTCAAGCAGAACGGTATCGTTAGTGGGCATACGCTGCGGAGTTCCTTTCGGGAGTGCCATAATGGAGGCTACGTTAGCGTAGTCGTTATTGTGGATAATCTGCAGCTGGCAGCTCTTTCCGATGAGGTTTTGAAGTGCAAAGCCCTGCAGCTCCGCTTCGGTGAACTTTCTGCCCCTCCAAGCTTCAAGGTGAGCTCTGAGGGTGGCCTTTTCGTTAAGGCTGAGGGAATACTCTTTGGAAATGAGTTTCGGTTTCTGAACGCCGTCAACGTCCATAGTGATTTCGGGGATTTCCCAAGTAATGAGGACTTTCTGAGAGCTCTTCTTGTAGAAGTCACTCCACTGTAAGCCCATGTCGATTACCCATACGCAGGTCGCAATATAAACGCCCTCAGGGATAAGTTCGTAACCGCCTGTTTTTTCACTTGCTGTAAGCATAATGTTTACTCTCCTTTATTGATAAATTCGTCAAGATGTTCGACTATGTATTTGTGCCTTTCGGCTGCTGCTTCGGGGGTGTCGTGAGCTTCGCTGTAGAGCCCGCTCCAGTCCACGCCGCTGTCTTTGCCTTTGAGTTCTTCTGTGTGCTCGTAGTCGTAGTATTCAAATACCATTGTTTCAAAGCCGTGGTCGAAAGTATCGCAGGTAGAAACATAGTACCACTTTCCGTTGAGCTGCACATCGTCCATGAGGTGCTCCATGCGCTCCTCTTTAAGACCTAAAAATTGTTCAAATATGCTCATACATCGTCGGCCTTTCTGTGTTTCGAAAGCTCTGCGCTAAATCCGTCAGGGTATCGGGCTTTAAGCTTATCAATATTCATCTGCATAACGGTGTCGAGGTCGTAGCCAACACTCTCCGCCGCTGCCGCTATGTACCAAAGCACGTCACCGAGTTCTTTTGCGAAACGCTTTCTGTCTAAGTCGTGGCCTTGAAAAGCGTATTTCTTAACAAGGTCACAAGCCTCTCCAGCTTCGCCGCACATACCCATGACTCCGTTAATCAAAAGTTCTTCGGGGGTGGTAGCTCCTGCCGTTCTCATAGCAAGAGCTTGATATTCGTTGCCTGTCATTGTTTCACCCCCTTACTTTATTTTGATGTTGTCGTTAGTTTGCAGCTCCGCTCCTGCTACGGTCTGCCCTGCTAACAAAGCCTTTCGGATATTTGCCACGCTCAGCTTTGCGGGCTGGGGCGTGTAATACTCCTGCGGTATAGCAAGTTCGTTAGTAATGTGGACGGCCTTGCTGTGGGTGAGCTTGATTTCAAACAGGCCGCAGCGTATCTTATCGGAATCGGTTGTTGCCATAAATCTTGTTACGGCACTTTCGAGGCGTTTTACCGCGCTCTCCGCTTCTTTCTGTTTTGCCTCAAAGCGTTTTTTCTCAGCTTCGTAGGCTGCTGCGTCTGCTTCAAACTGTCTTATTACCTGACAGTAGCCCTCCAGCTTTTCTTTAACCATCATACCCTCGATGGTATCGGTTACGGTTTGTTCGTCTATCTCTCCAGCGTTGAGCAGGTCATAAAGCTGGTGAGCTGCTTCGGTCATATCGTATAGCGTCATGGTGTTCTCCTTATTTGATTAACCTTGCGTCCATGTTAAGGCGCTTGCTGAGCCAAGCTTTTTCGGAAGCATTGAAGTGGGCTTCGTTTCCGTTAGCCTGTTTTCTTCGGTTGAGCTTGTTATTGAAAGTACGAGGGTTAAGTCCCATTTCGAGGGCTACCTGTTTCTGAGTAAGCCCTCTTCGTACTATCTGCGCTACAAGTTCGTTGTTCATAGTGGTGTACCTCCTTTAAGTTTTTTTGTGGAGGGGCGTTGTTTATCAGTTGTTCTGCGCCTGAGCTTCGCGGCGAATTGCTTCAACCTCGCTGAGATGTCTTTCGGCCTTAGCTCTCAGCTTCTCCGCTTCGGCGCACTGTTCTTTTGCGTCGGAGAGGCGTTTAAGAGCGTCCTCATAAAGCTCCCAAGCTTTGCAACAGGTTTCCCCCGCCTCTTTGTATTTTTTTCTAACCTGTCGGAATCTTTGCATGTTCATAATCGAAAGAGTGAGGTTAGCGAAAATGCAAATCCAAAGTGCTACAAGCGCTATAGCGTCAACCATTGTCAACCCTCCTTTACATAAACGTCTAAGTATTGGCAGCCCCAGTTGAGGGCTTGCTGATGGTCGTCGAAGTAAATGTCAATTACGTTACCCTTGACCGCTGAACCAGTATCCTGAGCTATGTACTCGCAGCCGTTAATAACAACCGTCGTTCCAAAGGGAATTAAGCTCGTATCAACAGCTACCGTCTTTCCCGCCTCTGCTACCGCTCCGCTGGCTGTGTAAACAATTTCGTGACCGTCTGCGTCAATAGGTCTGTTCTCCGCCCATTTTCCGCAGCATTTATGACAGCTGCAATAGGCTGTTATTTTGAACTCTCCTAAGCTGGTAAGCTCTAATACTTCTGATTCGCTCTCAGAGGCCGCAGGAGGCGTGTCCTCTTCCTCGAGGGGTAATTCCTCACCTACGGCCTCTTCTTCGCTGAGAGTTACCTCTGAGGCTTCCTCAGCGCGAGCTAACGTGATTAGGCTGAAAGCGTTTGTTTTGGAGATGGGCTCGGAGTGTAAATTCTTCGCCGTAACCTCGAAAAAGGAAACGGCAAGCCACAAAAAGAGTATTACTCCGATAACGTTGAACGTTATAAGGAATTTAGTTTTCATTCGGTTACCTCCGTTAAAACATCGGGGTAGGGTTGTTCATCAGAATGATGGTTTTGCTGTCGGTATCTACGCTGACGGCGTTAATCTCGTAGTTTGTTTTTCCGTCGTCCATAGAAATACAAACGTCAAAATCATCTGCTACGATAGAGAGGAGCTTTTTGAAGTCTTCCGCACTATACAACCTTTTTCACCCCCTCCGCTGTAAATAGGCTTTGAGCTTGTTAGCTATCTGTATGCCCTCAGCTGCCTGAGAGCTGGGGAACGTTGCTAAGAGCTCGGTGAGCTTTTCTACGCCCTCTATGAGCTGGAGCTCCTCGCTCCTTACATCACCGCCGCACTTCCAGCAGAACCTCGCTTTCGGGTTATCTACGATAGTTCCGCAACAAGGACATTTGCGAATGCCTTTGCGCTCTCGCTGTTTTTTTGTTGTGATATGACTTGATACTGAGCCGCAGGGTACGCCGTGTTTTTCGGCAGCCTCTCTGAATGTCATTCCACCTGCAATATCGGCTTCAATGGCCGCCCAAGTTTCGGGAGGGTATTTACTCGTCATCGTCGTCAGCCTCCTCCCCTTTTGCTTTGGCTTTTGCTTCGGCAACTTTGCCAGTAAGCATTGACATTAAGTGCGCTTGGAGTACTATGTCGTCTTTCATAACTTCATGTACGCCGTCGATAGCTGCATACAAACATTCAGCTGCGATTTCTCTGTCGGTAACGCCCTGACAAATAACCTGAGCTCCGTCCGAGCCTTTTGCGTGTACTACCGCAAACACAAAGTCTGCGTCAGGAATAATCGCTGTTCCTGTCGGCTCTACCTCGTTTACGATACCGACTCTGATAGCCTTGTTTTCTTTCTCCATGATGAGTTTCCTTTCTGCCCGATAAGCCTGATAGCCCAGCTTGTTTTTTATCAAATGCTGATTACGTCAGCTATTCCACAACGTTTGGCAACCTCTTTAATATCGAAATTGCAGTCTTTAATGAGCTCTAAGGATACGTAAAACTCGTTCTTTTCGAGTACGCCGTTTTCCTCGTAAATCTTTTTGCAGCGCTCGTAGTCGGAGTACCATACCTCTATCGTACAACCGTAGCCGTTTCTCCAGCCGCGCTCGCGGAGCTCGGGGAGCGTTTCTAACCAGTTGAAACCTATGCGGCGCTGGAATGAAGCGTGAGCAAGTGCGAAGCTTACAAGAGAGAGGTCGAGGGGCTGCCTCCAGTTCTTTATTACAACCGTTCCGCAGACTTTCTCATCGTCCTCGACGGAGGATTTGAAAGCCGCTCTGAGGTTTACTCTGTAGCCTGCAAGCTCCAGTTTGTTGATGAGGGATAAAAGCTTGATACCCGCCTTTCTGTAGGTTTCCGAGGAGGTGCTTCCGCAGGAACACGGTACATAGAAAATTGAAATTGTTTTGCATTTTTTAGGGGCGTTGTCGGTGGTTATCATGCTTTCGGGGAGTCCGAGAATTGAGTTTGGAATATGAGGGGTATATCCTACAACCGCGTTACGAGGCATTTTCCTTTGAATGTAATTAGTGGAGCTGTTTGCGGTTTTGAGCCCTAAGTCGCTGCGCTTGATTTCCTCTACGTATTCGCTCCAGCCTGTAAGCATAAGGCTCTCGGCCTCTTCGTAGCTGTGAGTTCCTGCGAAGCCTGAACCGCTGCGGTGACTGTCGCGTGTGCTGCCAAACACACTGTTAGGGCTTCTTTTGCTGAGAACGGCTTGAAGCTCATGCAAGCTTTCAAACTGTTCGATTTTGAAGTTAGGGGTAAAAGACTGTTTCATGGTAGCTGTCCTTTCTTGTTATCCTGCACTCTGCATTTTCGAGGGCTTGTGACCTCCTTAGGCTGCATTACAGGGGCGGTATTCCGTCCTTGATTAAGGCATGAGAACGAGTCTTATGGTTTTCTCATCGTAAGGCTCAATGGAAAGAACTTCGTAATCGAGGTATTCTTCAACCTTTTCTCTATCTTCTTTTGAATGAACGTTGATTTTGAAAGAACGTTCAGCAAAAACGTCGATAACGAAATATTTTGCGTTGAGGGTGGATTTTATTGCTTCGAATGTCATGGTGTTAATCTCCTTTGTCTATCTCTTTGGTACAACCTTATTATATACCTGTGGGGGTATAAAGTCAACCCCTTTTGGTAAATTTTTTTCAATTTTTTCCAAATATTTTTAGAAAGGAGAGGGGCGGTTTTTGAGCTCCGCCCCGTAGCTCCCGCTGGGGTTAGGCTACCAAACTAACCTCAGCTGCGAAATATTTATTAGTTCTGCTTACGTGAGCAGCAACTTTTTCGTGAATGATTTTGATATCGTCTTTGGAGAGAGATTTGAAGAGGCAAACGCGGAGGACTTCTTCGGTAGGAAGAACGCCGTCGAGCTTCTTGATTCTTTCGAGGGAACGATAGGAGCAAACGTGTTTGATACCGCTATCTCTGACCGCCGCTCTGAAAGCTTCAATGTAGGTTACGAGGTCTTGGTCGCCCTGTGCGAGTGCGAGCTCGATGGTGGTGCTGTAATCTATCTCTACGAGAGCGAAACGGTCGAGGGAGGCTGCGTCGAGCTGGTAACGACCTGTGTACTCAATGTCAGCTCCAGTACCGAAAGTGTTACCAGCAGCTACGAGGCGGAAGTCGGGGTGAGCTTCAACTCTGCCAGTAGGGAAGTCGAAGTATCTGTTAGCGATAGCTGCGTTGAGGATAACAAGAACCTCGGGAATGGAGGCGTCGATTTCGTCAAGCATGAATACGCCGCCCTGAGTGAATGCTTCGTAGAACTGAGTTTCGTGGAAAGTTCCGTTTGCGTCAATGAAGCCTGTGAGCTTGTATTCCTGAGTTACGGCGTTGGAGAAGTAGAACTCTTTGCCGAGCGCCTCCGCTATCTGTTTGCAAATAACGTTCTTACCAGTACCAGCTGCGCCAGTAAGGAATACGGGAATGTCAGCTGCGACAAGCTTGAGGACCTCATCGAACTTTTCGTGGACAACGCCTTTAATCTGAGTGGTGGCTGCGGGGGTCTTGATTTCGTGGGTAATCGGCAGGATACCGTAGGTCTGCATGATGTACTCATCGAGCTGGGGTTTAATGCCTTTGACGATGGTATCTACGCTTTCGTGGGTGATGGTTTTGAGGAGCATTTCCTCGAGCTTATCTCCAATGGAGGGCTTAGGCTCAGTAGAGGGGGCGAACTTTTCGCGGAGCTTGAGATACTCCATTTCGGCTGCGTCTGCGAGGGCTTTATACTCGGCTATCTGTTTGGATTTGCTTGTACCGTAGAGGCCGTGGAAGTTGTTTTCGGGGTCGTAGCAGCTGCCCGACTGGGTCATAAGCATGAATTTGCGGTTTCCTGCGAAGAGGTCTGCGTTATCAATAACGATGTTGGTGGTTTTGTCTTTGTTGGTAGCAAGAATAATCATGGTGTTTCTCCTTTGAAGCTTTGGTAGTTTTGGTAGTTTTGAATCTCCTGTGCTCTGCGTTTCGCGGGCTTGCAACCGCCTGAGGCCGCATTACAGGGGCGGTATTGCTGCCGCCCTCAGCTTGGTGTTTTTATAAGATTTTGTAATCAACTGCTTCGCCCTCGGTTGTTCCGTCGTCGTAAGCGATATAAGTTATTTTTGAGTTTGTGTCAAAGCGTTCAAATATTGCTTTGTAACCCTCGAAATGTTCGGTATCTTTAACATAATGCTGTTCGAGGTTTCCTTTGAAAATTGCTTCGAAATATCTTACCTGTTTTTCCATTGTTTTTATCTCCTTTGTTCCTTTGAGTTCCTTGAGTGGGAACGTCTGTTCCCCTCCTGACAACCTTATTATATACCCCTATGGGTAAAAAGTCAACCCCTTTTGGTAAATTTTTTTCAATTTTTTCCAAATATTTTTTTGCATAAAAAAAGGCGGTTTAGCTGCCGCCCTCAGCTTTTAGTTTATGGGGTTTATCTTACTCTGTCGGGGTTGTATTTGTCGTTTTGTACGTTCTCTGTTGCGGAAACTATTTCTCTCGCGCTTTCGCTTCTGATTATCATATCCTGCTGATTCGGGTCTAATGCCTGCCAGCTATCTCCATTAGCTCTGCGAGCGACTATCGTTGTCCAAATCATGCCTGCGCCGTAGTCGAAATAAGTATCTTCAACTTCGTAGGAAGCTCCAGTAGGGCTTTCTGCTGTAAGGATAGCTGCTGCAACTTTAAGTGCTTTATATTCTTTGCTGTCTTTTTTGTAAGTGGTAATCATTTTTCTTTCTCCTTTTGTTTCCTTTAGTGGGAACATCTGTTCCCCTCCTGACAACCTTATTATATACCTTTAGGGGTATAAAGTCAACCCCTTTTGGTAAATTTTTTTCAATTTTTTCCAAATATTTTTGCATAAAAAAAGAGGGGAGCAGGAATATACCCTGCCCCCCTATAAGTTAGCTCAAAACTCAGCTAAATCTATCCAGCCCGTAACCTTGTTTTTAACGCCTACAAAGCTCGGCTTAGATGTGATACGTATTCTGTTGTTAATGAGCTCCGCGCTCCACACGTAGAAAGTTCCTGTCTTTTTAAGAGCCGCAACCTTTGTGAGAGAAGAAACATACAGAGGCGTGGCCTTGAGCTCTACG
Organism: Eubacteriales bacterium; assembly: GCA_045594565.1. Lineage (GTDB taxonomy): Bacteria > Bacillota > Clostridia > Oscillospirales > SIG627 > RGIG6353. The sequence continues at coordinate 24,898 of JAZNYT010000092.1, read as the reverse complement.
GTATCTCCCGCCTTGAACGTTCTCTCAGGTACGTCTATCCAGCCTGTTACCATGCCAGCTATGCCTACGTAGGACGGTTTGGAAGTAATGCGTATTCTACCCTTTATCACTTCGTTGCTCCAAACGTAGTAAGTACCGAGCACCGACTTTGCTGCCGTGCTCGCGGTAGAGGATACATACAACTTAACATTTTTGAGTTGTAGCGCCGCTCCTGTTTTGTAGGTAGGTTTAATGCTCAACACCGTGCTCGCTGCTGGCTTGCTGGTGCTCGCGTTATTCAGTACCGTGCTCGTATTGTCGAGCTTAGCTGCTACTTGAGCACGAAACCAGTTCATATCCTTGCTGTACTTCTTGAGCCAATGGTCGGGGTCGCCGTGGTTGCTGGCGTAGCCTTTCTTCGCTGCCTCCGCGTGGCTGACTATCGTGCTCACGTCGAGGTTGAACTTTCTGCAAAGATAAGCGCAATACTCCGCCGCCTCATCAAAGGCTTTATCGAAATACGCTCTGTCGCCCTGCTGCTCGCAAATCTCGAATTGAATATGCCCTGTAGGGTTATAGTTGTAAGAACCTTTTTTGCCGTTTGCACAGCCCCAGCAAGCGTAGCCGTAAGGTAACGTCTGAACAGTCCTAATCTTTTTGTTTTTGTCGTAGCCTATAAAGCCGTGAACCATTTTGGTGATAGAGCCGTTATTCCAATGGTTTCTGTTTACGTTTTCGCCCAGCTCCTCAGGTGCGTCAACATAACGCTTGAGGTTAGGGTTGTTAGCCCCTGTACTGTGTACCAAAATCCCTACAGGTGTCATAGGATTAGCCGTTTTATAACATCTGTTTTTCGTCTGATAAGCTACAAGAATGTTCATTGTCGTCACTTCCCTGTGTTTAGTTCTTGTACTGCAGCCTCAATAAGAATGTTAACGCTATCAACGTCCATAGTGTAGCCTCTCTCAGCTAAGAACTCGAGGACATAGGCCTTTTTCTTAGTACCCATGCCGCTTTCGTTGTAAATCATTTCTGCGGCCTTTACAGCTGTCTTTACCCACTTAGTAACCTCCTCGAGCTTCTCCGCTTCAACTTTCTGTTTGAGCCACGGAACAAGGAAATAAGTTACCAAAGCACATATAAGAACAATAGCTGCTCTTACTACCTCTGTAATGTCAATATAGTTATCCATCTACAGCACCTCCGTTTTCGTAATCTCCGTCTATCTGCTCCGCGGTTATCGGTATGCCGTTTGCTTTCATAAGCTTTATTTTGTTTTCGGCCTTAGCCTTTTCATAATAAAAGCCTGTCCCAGTAGCAACCTCCGCTGCGGTTGACGGAATGAGATAAGCAAGGGGCTCTAAATTCTCTGTTTTCCATATCATGTATAACGCGAAAAGAATTACAACGAGATTCAGAGCTCCTGCTGCTATCATTATTTTTTTAGAGAACTCAAGTTTTTGTCTTTTCTTCCGTTTTGGAAATTCCAACTTGATAGTCATATTATCACTTCTCTATAAGGTGTTTTTCGAGCTCATCTCTTGAGTCTTTGAGTTTGTCAATGCTGTTCCCAGTAAGCTCGTGACTTATAAGAGCGAATGAGCATTTGCATTGGAGCTTCGACATTTCCTTGAGCTCCTGAATAGCCTCTTTGAGCTCGCCGATATCTTGCTCGTGTATCTGTTTGGTTTCAGCTATCGCCTTTTCGTTACTGTCAATTTTGTCTTTTGCGTCCCGTAAAGGCTTGAGCACTTTATAAATTACTGCTGCCGCAGCTCCGACAACCGAAATTGCTTTAAGCAATTCGAGGAGCTGCTCCCCTGTAATAACAAAATCCATATTGCACCACCCTCTTTTTTAAGCCCATTTTCCTCTGACGTGAATATTGAGAGTTCCGCTTACACTCGTTGCTGAGGTAGGGCGTATTAAATAAAGTGTAGGTGTAGCTGTCGTACTGCCCGCTCCAGTAAGCCACACCAAAGCTCCTGTACCACCTGAGGTTGAGAAATCAACCGTAAATACAGGTGTGCTCGAAAAAGTGAACGGTAGGTTAGTTCCGTCCTGAACAGCTGACCTATACCAGTTTCCGAGGGCTGTGTTCACCGCTAAGCTTGATACGCTCACCTGTCCCCAGCATTCGGCGTAGCCGTTGCTGAGCTTTTCGTAAGTCCAACTGCCGCTCGTTCCCTTTTCTGTTACTACGGGAATTTCGTACCACTTGCTCCAAGAGCCGTCATTGTAGTTGCGTCGGTAGTGGCTGCCTCCTGCCGTGTAAGGAATAGCGTACTGCATTCTGTTTGCGGTAACACTCTTTCCTGAATAAAACGTTTGCCTGATGTACCAAAAGCCGTTTGCAGGAGCGTTGTAGCTCGTTCCACTCGAAATGAAACATTCTTCAAGCGTGGTATTTGCGTCGGTAGCTCCTCCGCTGGCGTAGTACACCAAGCCGTTGCGGTACTCCATTCCGAACTCATCATACATAGGTACAGCAACTTCAAAGCCGTCTTTCTCAGAAACCTTGCCTATCGCAAGCCCTTTGCCGTTAGCGTTGAAATCCATAAGCGTAAAGGCTGTTGCAATATCTACAACCTTAAACGCCTCTCCGAAACTATCGGTTACAGTTACTTTAACATCGTAGGAATAGTCAACGGAAATAACGTTCTCGATATAAACGGTTGCGGATACTGAGTAGCTTCCTGCTGTCGCCTGAGTATAGTCTGTGTAGGCCGTTGCGGTTGTCAGCTTGTACTGGACCTTGTAGTTTTTAGCGTTGAGGTTGCTTATAGGCGAAATAGTTGCCGCGATAACAAGCCTCAAATCCTCTCCATCATCTGAGGTTGTAAATGTTCCGCCTGAATAGTTACCCCTTGCTGCCTTAACGGAAGTTATCAAGGGAGCAGCATACGCTACTGTTGCTATGCTCTCCGCGTCCGTCGCTGTGTAGCCCCTTGTATCTGTTACGGTTACGCTGCAAGCATAGCTCTCCGCTGCGTCCGCTGGAAGCTCGAAAGATACTGAGGTTTTCGCTACGCTGCTTACTACCGTTTTGGTGATTCCTCCGTAAGTAAATAGATACTTTGCGGGGCTTGCCCCGTATTTGGTGCTGGCTTCCGCTGTAAGCGTTATAGTCGATTTACCTCTAATGTATTTAGCTATTCCTGCGGAGTTGCTCTGAGAGGCGCTCAGGCTGACTGTAGGAGCTGCGTAAGCAGAAGTAATATAATACTTGTAGCTCACTACCGTTGTTCCTATGCTCGTATTCCCGCTATAGGTTAAACAGCGAATATAAACTACGCTGTTGGTGCTCGCTGGGCTTGCTGTCGCCATTGAGCTCGGCAGCGTCCACGTTGTTGAAGTTTCTACCCCTGCTGCAAACTGTGTCCAGTTGATTTGGTCTAAGCTCCACAGTAAGGTGTGAGTAAAATCCGTGCTCGCTCTGTTGGTGTTAATGGTTACTGTGTTTCCTACGGCCATTGAACCGCTGACCGTGGGTACTGAACCTTTTGCAATCTTATCGAGCTCCGCTGTACCGCTGGTGCTGACCGTTCCGTAATAGCTTCCTGAGAGCGTAACCTCAATTCCAAAGGCGCAGGAAATAGCAACGCTTTTCGTGCCGTCCGTGTTGTGAGGAATTGTAACGGTTTTACTAAAGAGCTCTTTCTTTTGGTTACCGTTTAAGCTTGCAAGGCCTGTTGCGCTTTTGGTGTACGTAACTCCGTTGATAACAAGGGAGATAGTCTTTGAAACGCTCGAGCTGATAGTGTAGGACGCTCCGCCTGAAACTAAATACGCCGTAACGGTCATACTTGAGTTGTTTGCCGTGTTACTTTGAGAGTTGACTTTCCACTCTACTCTCAGGGTATAGCCTGTCGCAAATGCGTTTTGAAAGCCGCCTGAACTCGCCAACTATCTCACCCCCTTACCTTTTTGAAACTGATATTGCCGTTGCTCCTCGGCACAAAAGCGAAGTTCCCAAGCATAAGGCTGCTCGTAAATTCTCCGTCCGTGACGTAGAGCTTTTGGTCGCTGAAATAAGCAACCTCGACACCGTTTTCTTTGATAACTACCCTGTCGTTTTCAACAGTAAGCGTTATCGGGTTTTCTCTTTCGCCCAGCATGATAGCTCCGTTCTCGAAGCGAATGTATTTCAATATCTCTTCGTAGTTGGAGCTTGCTTCGCCCTGTACCTCCGAAATTGTAGTGTAGAGCGTTTGAAAAAGCATTGTAGTTCCGTCTGCGTCCATAGCAAGAATGTTTCTTACCTGTTTAGCGAAACTCTCATACTCGGATTTTGTAACGGTGTTTTCCGAAACGGTTGCTGCAATTCCCTCTGTTGTCTGCTGAATGGAGGTAATGTTCTCCGTTACGCTTGACATAGCTGAGGTTGCGTTGCTGACCGTGTTGTTTACCTGCTGCACCTGTGACTCAACGTTTTTGATAACCGCTGAATAGTCCATTACCGCGTCTGAAAGCAGCATTTCGCTGTCGCCCAGTCCGATAGAGGAGGAATAAGGCTTGTAAATATCGGTTGTCTTCTTAATAATTTCAAGCGTTGTATCCAGCCCTATAAGCTCGTTGACGGTGGGGTAGCTGTCGTAAACCCTGAAATCATCAACATCAAGCCCTAAGAGGCTCAGGTCGTAGGCCTCTATATCGTAGCTGACGGTTATTTTGTTGTTATTTGTCAGGTAGTCCTGAGCTTTCTTTTTAAGGTTTGAAGCGTCAGTTACGTCGTCCCATTCCTGAGTTCCGTAAATCGCTCCGTAAAGCTGGTAGGCCGTTTGGTCTTCAACATAAATAATTCCGTCATTGACGCTCTCAATAGTGAGCCGCTGCTCCGTCTTTTCGTTTTTTACGGTTTCGTTTCCGTTCTCATCAACCTCCACAACCTCCTCTTCCAGCTTTACTCCGAGAGGAATAAGCCTTGTTACAATGCTGGTGGGGTCAATGGTCTGCGAGGCCGCTTTCATGTTCCTTGCTAACTCTATCTTTGTGGCGCGTGTAACACCCAGCTTTTCGGCGTAGTCAAGGTAGAGTAAGCCGTCCTCCGCTTCTCTTATGCGGATTTCACCGCCAAAGCTTTTGAGCAGCTTCTCCTGAATACAGTTCCAAGTAGAATCATAGTTTAGCCCCTTGAATACGCCGCCTGTTGAAAAGCTCGTTACCGTAACATTACCTCGGTAAATTCGCTTATAGGCTTCTACCTGAGCGTTATGGTTGTCAAGCAGAACGTCAATAAACTCCTGTAGGCCGTTCCGCGTGTTGTCGCCCTCGTAGTATCGCTCCTTTGCGTAAGGCTGTATGCTGTCGCAAAGATAAGCGAGCCTACTCTCGCAAACTACCTCTTTAAGAACTACGCCGTCGGAGCTCATTCTCGGAGTAATCTCCAAAACCCTGCCTACGAAATCAAGCCTGTTTTTATCGCTGTTGAAAATCTTCACAAGCGTTTTATAGGCGTGAATGTTATTGTATTCGGGGTGGCTGCTGTATATCTCAAAAGTAAAAGAGCTGATAGTGTTTTTGCTGTCAACTATCTGCCCGCTCTTGAGCTTTCGCTTTGTTCTCTTTGTCTGCCCGTCACAAAGTACAGAGGAAACGCCTCCATTTTCTATTGTGATAACATACATTTACAGCACCTCTTCGTACCAGCTCAGAGTTACCGAGCCGTTTGTAGTGACCGTTACAACGTTTTCGCCTTTTTCAAGGTTGATACCGAGAACGGTTTTTACTCCAGCCGAAACGCTCGTCATAAGGTTTCCTATCTGTATCGTAGCCGCTGCGGTTGCAAGGGCAGTAGGTGTAACCGTCTGCCCCTGTACTATGACTTTGTGCGTTCCTGCTGCCATAATGCTTTGACTCATAGCGTTTGCTATTTGAAAAGGCTGACAAACAAAGGTAACTTCAAGCTCAAGGCTATCCCCGAAATCATCTTCCGAAACGTTACAGGAATCGTAAGAACCGAGGAAATGATAGTCAGGGATAGTATCGTCCTGAATGACCGCTTCGTTTGCGTTCATCAACCAGTCAAGCACTTCCCTCCGCTTATCCTCTAAGGCCTCTACACTCTCGGCTACAAGGTCGAAAGTATAGCTGACCGTCCGCTCGGTAAAGGAGGGCTCTCCGTTGAGAGTGGAAAAGTCGTAAAAGCCGTGCATGAACGGTACAGTTTCCCTTATGCTCTGCCGCTCGGGAGGGCTAAAGGCTCTGCGCTTTATGCAGAGGTCAAAATCTTCGTAGCTGTGTTTGCCGTTAATAGTTACACCGTCTGTCATGTCGTCGCAAGCCCCCTTGTTCTAAGCCCTACTCTTCTACCGTTTACGCTGTCGGTATCTCCTGCTGTCGCTGTTGCAAACTCTCTGCCGTTGATATTAAGCTGGATAGCTCTGTCCGCCAAATCTTCAACCGCCGCAACAAGAGAGGCTATGTTGTAGTTAGCATAGCTTGCGTTTACGGCCTCTTCGATATAACCTTGCAGCTTATCAATAGGAGCGATAGCCTCCGTTCCTGCTTCACCTGCAATATTAAGAGTCGCTCTGTCAACGATACCGCCTTTTGCAAGCAACGGAATCTGAGGTACGGAAATTGACGGTAAGCCCGAAAAAGGTGCTATGCCAGCAATAGAGGCGTTTCTAATTCTGCTCAACGCCGAGTTGATAGCATTGAACGGAACAGATACAACCTTGTTAATTCCTCGAATGATAGCATTAACGACTTTTTTGAAAGCCGCAGTAATGCCGTCAACGATACCCGAGAATATCTTTCCGCCTGTCGAGAACACTGCTTTTACTTTGTTCCAAGCGTTTGAGAAAATGCTGCCGAAATACGAGGCCACAGTTGAAAAAGTGTTTTTGATACCGCTCCATGCGTTTTGCGCTCCGCTCTTGAGTGCGTTCCACGCGGTTTGTGCTGTTCCTACGATATTCGTCCAAGCGTTAGAAAACCAGCCGAGAATAGACTGCCAAGTTTCCTTGAACCAGTTACCTACGCTTTCTGCTGCGTCTTTAATTGCTTGCCAGCCCACTTTGAACGCTGCAACAATTTCGTCCCAGTAGCTTACTACCAGCACAATAATTGCTGCGAGGGCTGCGAGGGCTGCGACAACACCAAGAACTATCCACGTAACAGGGTTTGCTAACATTGCCGAGTTCATAGCCCATTGAGCTACAGTTGCAATTCCGAGGCCTATTGCTAAGCCTGTAAGACCTGCCGCTAAGACTCCAACGGCTGCTGCTATCGCGTAAGCAACAGGCTCGTTTTCCTTGAGCCAGTTAGTTGCGGTAATAATAGCGTCCGTAACCTCTTTTACCGCTGGAGTAACAGCTTCAATGAGCTGCGCCTTTGTTTCGTTCCAAAGCGTATTAAGAGGCTGTATGGTTTCCGCGAGCTCCGCTTGAGTGAGGAGCAAATCTGCGTTGGATTCGTTGTAATCCATAACCGCTCCCGAGGTTTCCTCGTATTTGCCCGCTGCGTCGCCATAAAGAGCTGTCAAGGTTTCGGTAATGAGAGCTTGACGTTCCTCTTCGGTGGTACACTCGGAAAGAGCTACGTTGAACGCGTCCTCAGCTGTAACTACATCTTCGCTCATGTAGTCAGCAAACATTACGGCCGCCTCGGAGCTCCAGTTCAATGCGTCTGCGAGAGAACCAGTGACAGTACCGACTTTGGCAGTTTCAGCAGCCGATTCTGCGAGAGATTCTACTGGGAGTGCGTCCTGATAAACACCCCACACACCTGTGAGGATATTCGTCCACTCGTTTAGCTCCTCTTCGCTTTTCGCCATACGTGCGATATTGTTAGCTGCCTCTACCGCTCTGTCGTCTTCTCCGAAAACGGCGTAGAGTTCTTTCCACGTGTCGGTGGCCTGTTCTGTTGAAAAGCCTACGTTATCAAAGGCCGTTTCTAACGTACCCATATCCTGACGGAACTCTTTTGTTTCCTCTGCCAAGCCCCACAAAGAGGAAATAAAGTCGCTTATCGCTCCAATAGCCCACTGTATAGCGTTGGAGGCAAGGTCTGCGACAATTCCCTTGAACGTGGTAAAGCCGTCACCCGCATTGTTTGCTGCTCCTCTCGAGTCTTCCATCGAGTCGTTGCAGTCATTTACGGCCTGTTCGAGCTTTTCGTGCTCAGTCTTTGTATTATTAAGCTGAGTTCTCAGCTTTTGAGCCTCCGTGCTATTCTCTCCGAAGATTCGGTTAGCTGCTTCAAGCTTGTTATTGAGAGCTTCCTGCTTTTTTTCGTTTTCTTTTAACTGCGCCGCTAAGTTATCATGCTTTTTTTCTAAAAGCTCTGCAGTTTCGCCGTTGGTTTTCATCTGAGCTTCAATAAGTTTCATTTCCGACTTGAGCTCAGTTGTATTGCTGCTTACTTCTTTGAGTGATTTGCTAAAATCCTTTGTATCAGCTGTAAATCTGATTTTCGCTTCGTTGTTTCTCGCCAATAATATCAGCTCCTTTACAGCAAATTATCTTTTCTTCCGTGCGCGCGTTTTAGCTCGCTCTTTGTCCTGTTGTTTCTTTCGGGTGTAATTGAGCCAGCCGTCGTAGGCGGTCTTGTTCTCCACAACATTGTGTAAAAATGAAATATCTGAATACCAAAAAACATTCTCGGGAATACCGAGGATAAGAACGTAGTAGGTGTAAGCGTCCTCAACGTTCTCTATCTCAAATTCAGGTATTTTTATTTTCCGCTCCGTTGCGAAAGTCTTTCTCAAGAACGCGTCACGGAACGCGGTTTTTTTGGGCTTTTACCCATAACCGCTTTGAAAGCTTCGGCTACTTTCTCTCTGTCGTCGCCAAGCAACATCATAAACTCGAGTTCAGAATAAACAGTCTGACTGTCGAGGTTTGCACATCTGTAGCCCGTATAAAGGACTACAACCATGTCAAGCTCCTCGGCTGGACCTTTCGTCATAATCTTGTTGTAACGGTCATAAAGGTCTTTTTCTTTCGGTTTGAGCTGATACAGGAGATAGTAAGCAAGAGAGAGCTTTACTTCCTCTCCGTTTTCAAATTCCAGCATAGTGTAAGTGTTTTTCGGTTCTACCATTTTGGTAACCCTCTTTCTGATAAATTAAAAGATAAGGGCGCACCCTTTTCGGATACGCCCCCTCTTTTTATTCCGCTGCTTTAATAGCAGCAAGAATATCGGCTTTTTTCTTTAAGCCGTCAATATTAACTCCCCTGTTCTTTGCGTGTTCTTTGAGCTCCGCAAAGGTCATAGCCTCAATAGGCTTGACTTCGGCTTCAGCTTCTTTGATAGCTTCAACAAAGTTTCCTCTTGAGAGAATCTCCTCGTAACGCTCAGGGGTGCAGCCAAACTCCTCTCCAGCTCTGTGGATTTCGCCAGTATGTCTGTCAATGAATTTGACCAATACTTTGACTTTCATAAGTTCTCAGCTCCTTATGCGTTTGCGGCCTGTACTGCGGCAGGGTCAAAAGCAGTAAGCCAAGTGCCTTTGAGTTCGGTGGAAAGTTCGCTTTCGAGAGCCTCGTACATACCGTTACCGTATTCGTCTGCGGTAAAGCTGAACTCGAGTTCAACCTCTGCTACCTCCTCCGCTCCGTTCTCGATACTGGAAGCTTTTGCGCCAGTAACAAGGCCGTTAGGATAAGCTTTGTATTTGATATTGCCGTCTTCGTCTGCTACTTTCTGAGTCATAGCACAAGTTTTGTGGCGGCTGTTGTAGCCGTAAGCATGAACGCCAGTAGCAAGGGTTTCGAGCTCCATGCCGTAGGCCTGAATATAAAGGTCGTAAGGAATGTGGAGGGAGAGGGTTACAGTACCGCTGCCAGTTCCTCGTACCATTCTTTTCGCAATTCTGCCGCGGCAGAACTTTTCAACGGTACGGCTCTCCATTTCCTCCTCGGAAGTGCCTACGCATTTTACTACAGTATAGTTTTCAGCGTCGCCAAATTTAAGGCCGATTTCTTCGACTTCAAATTCAGAAAATACACTCATGTTGTTACCTCCTTGTTAAATATTAAAATCATCTACAAGCCGCGCTATGCAAAGGTTTATGACGCTCGGCTGCGCGATTTCAGCTCCGCGCCCCATAAAGTTTTGGTTTCCAGCGTGGTTGTAGGTGTTGCTGCCGTCGTCAGGAAAATAAAGATATTGATACTTCTTTTTGTTCTTTATTGTTCCGACAGTAACAGATAGGTTTCCATCTTCTTGAGCAAAAGGCATGACAGATGTAGCTGACGGCGCTTTGCCTTTCCATCTGCGCCTCGAGGGGTGAATCAAAGGCACGATAGCCTCAGCTATCATTGTTCCTGCCTGATTATGCAAGACGTCATTCAAGGCCTCTTCCGCGTTTCCTGCGTAGTTCAGAATAGCTTCTTCAAGACCGTTAATGTCGTCAAACTCTACTGTCATTCTGCTCATACGATTACCCTCTTTTTAGGTCTTGCAAATTCAAGGGTTAAAACCTCTATAACGGTATTCGTGTTCGGTTTCATTACGTATTCGTACTGACCGTCTGTTCCTGCCAGCTTCATACCGTCGATTTCGAGCATTTTGTCTATGACTTGAGTTTCAAGCCCCTCGGGTACAAAGTCTTCGCGCACAATGCCTACCCAGTAATAATCTGTGTAGCCGTTTCTGCTCTGTGAAGAAGTAAGCTTCCTGCGCCCGAAGACAATGTAGTTCCATTTGTTCGATTCTTCTACGGCGTTTTTATCAACAATTCCGTAAAATACATTCGGGTCGAGCTCCTCGAGCTTTTGTTTAATTTCAGTCAGCAATGCTTCTCACTCCCTCTAAATACAGGTATAAGTCAGTGCGGTCTGCGTCCACGTAAGAAACGTCATACAAATAACCGTCAACAACGGCCTTGCACTTATTGTTAATGCCCTTGATTTTTCTAACACGGACTTTGAGGCTCAAAGAAAAGCCATTTTCCTGAGCGAACTCTTGGTCTTCCATTCTTTTAGAAAGCTCCTCGAAGTCCATTTTTACAATGAACTCCATATCGTCAAGGGTTGTAACGTTCTTTTTCGCTCCAAAGTCCGTTGAGCGAGCCTTTTCACGGTAAATGAAAATAACTCCGTCGTTGTAAAGCTTAGGTTTGAAGTCAGCCAATATCCTCACCGCCCTCGGTACTGGTGCTCTGCTGAACCTCGTATTTTGCCCTCGTTTGTAAAATATCGTTTGCATAATTGTCGTCAAACTCGTTCGCCGCGTTATTCCACTCGTAAAGGCAATAGGAAAGCAGCAGGGCGTTTTCCGCCCCTGCTGCTCCGAAATCAAAATCCGCGTCCGAAATACCTAATTTGTGCCTCATTATCGGCTGCGCGGAAGTAATAATATCATTTACTCGAGCGTCGGTATCATCGTCGCTCCATGTGATATTAAGCTTTCTTTTTACCTGTGCCAGTAAGGTAGCGTCAACCATCTGCGCTCACCCTTTCCTTTTTCTTATGCCTCGGGAATGTTTTTAACAGTAATGTAGGCAGGGTCAAGGTCGGTAATATCGAGTACGATAGCACAAGTATTATCAAAGGGTTTGCCAGTAGCATACTGTTTAATCTTGAAGTAGCGAGCGTCTTCAAGGAATTTGAACTCATCAGAGTATTCGATAACGCCGTTTCTGTTGCCGCCTGCAAGGAGGTAATACTCTTTAGGCAGGAAGAGAATAGCCTGATTGTCTGCTACGCTGTTGCTTACATAAACATCGGTAGGTACGGGGAAAATGTTGTTTACGTAAGAGCCTGCGTTGTTGAGCACGGTAGTTGCAGGCATAATTTTGGTGAGGTAGTCCTGCTGGTTTACAACAAGGCCAACTCTACCGAAACGACGTTTAGCGCCTTTTTCGGTTTCTGCAAGCTGAGCTACAAGTGCTCCGTAGGTTGCAGGGGTGAAGTCGTTTACTTTTACCGCTGCTTTTGCTGCGTAACCAGTTTCAACATTGAAGTTGGTAAGGTCACGGATAAGGCCGATAGGCTCATCTTTACCAGTACCGTTTACAATGCCCTCTTCAAGTCCGTATGCGAGAGCTTCGTGGAGAACGGTACGAATATAGTTATCAAGGAAAGTCGGGCCGAGGTCAAGCATATCTCTTTCGATAAATGCGTAGGCGCTGAGTTTGTTCTGTTTTACGTCGATAACTTTGAAGCCCGAGGTAATCTCCTCTGCGATTGCAGAAGTAATCTGACCCCATACAGCTGCCTTTTTGGTATGGTCGTTAAGAATCCATTTAGTGAGGTATTTCACATACTGGAAGTTGACAGCACCAACGAGCGGGTATTCTTCCTGCAGGTCTTTGTAAACATCTTCGATAATGGTGTCAGGCATGAGTTCGCCCTCTTCATCAGAACCGATGATTTCAGCAAATTTCTGCTTCGGGTTAGCGTCTTTGAGAGCGTTGATGAGTTTGTTGTAGAAAGTAACTTCCTTAGCAGTGAGCTGGCGGTAGCCGCGCTGAGCAAGGATAGCTGCGTCGTTGCTTTCTTTTACGTCTTCAAAGTCTGCCGCAATCTGTTCTGCGATAGAATTGTGGAAGTCTTCCCACGCTTTCTGCTGCTGGGCTTCGTCGCCGCTCTTCATAGCTTCCATGATAGCTGCGCTAACTTCTTTTTCTCTTGCAAATTTAATCATTTTCAAAACCCCTTTCAGATTTTAAGAATTGCATTAAAAAAACCGAGCATTTTTTGCTCAGCTTCTTTTTCGTTGTTTTCTTCGCCCTCGTTTTCGGGCTGCTGTTCCTCTTCCTCGCTGCCGCTCTCTTCCTGCTCTTCTTCCTCCTGTTCCTCTTCTTCGAGTTCAGGGTCTTCCTCAGGTTTTTCTTCCTTAGCGAGAATAAGGTTCATAAGCTTATGTTTCACGCTCTGAGATACGTTCTTAGCTTTGTCACTGACAACCTCAGTAGCAAAGCCCATGTCAACAGCTTCCTGCGGAGTAATCCAAGTTTCCGCGTTCATAAGCTTTTCGAGTTTCTTCTCAGTAATGTTGACAACGCTCATATACGCCGCCCTGCTTGCGCTGGTGATTTTGTCAAGGTCGTCGGCCTGTTTCCTAAAGTCTTCGGCGTTGCCCTGAGCGATAGTCCACGCATTGTGAATCATAAGCAAGCTTGCTTCTCCCATCTTTCGCTCCTCTCCAGCAGCAAAGATTACAGAAGCAATAGAACAGGCGAAGCCGTCGCAATAGGTGACAACCTTTGCTTTGTGGCGTTTAAGGGCATTGTAAATTGCAAGCCCCTCCGCTACCTCTCCGCCGTAACTGTTGATATAAACGTTAATTTGAGATACGCCCTCAAGCTCCTCCAGCTTCTTAGAAAGATTATAGGCGCTTACGTCGTTCTCTAACCACGGGAAGCTGGTAATATCTCCGTAAATATCAATAGTCGCCTCCGTTCCGTTTTGCACAAGGGAATAATACTTGTTCATTTCCTCACCACCTTTACATGTTGTTATTTAGGATTTCGTGCAAAAAATCCTCAGCGTTAGCGTAGTTCTTTGTGACGAAATGAGTTTGGCTAAAGTCGGTATTGAGAGCGTCAAATCCGAGCAGCTGCCTGATTTCATCAATACAAAAAGCTCCGCACGAAATAGCTTTGTCAGCTTTGTCCGCTACGTCGAGTACGTCAACATGGTTTATTCTTGAGGTGTCCAGCCTGATGTAGTTTCCTTTGCTCCAGTGTGCAAAATCCGCTGTTTTTCGGGTCAGCTCCTCGCTTATCATGTCGGCAATAGGGTCTATGCAAATAGACAAATAGACTTTGACTATTTCGTTCATATCGGTAATGTTTCCGTACATCATGCTCAACGGAATTTTGAACGCTTGAGCCGTGGTGTCGAAAATCTCTTTACGCAACGCAATAATATCTGCGCTGCTGGCCGCTCCCGCTGCTCCTCCGATTTCTTCAAGGTTTGTTCCCTTGAACTGCGGATATACGGTGTTATCGTTGTTAATGAAAGCTTCGAGCTGCTTCTTGATAACAGTTTCAAACAGCTTAGCAAATTCAGCGTCGCCAGCTTTGTAGTTTTCAAGAATGAGTTTGTACTTTCTTCCGTTTAACCGTTTGTAAGCAGCTATTGCAGAGGAAATAAGTTCGTCGTAAGAGCCGTAAATTCCGTCAATAAGGTGTTTTACATTCTCGTTGTCGAGCTTGAAATAAAATACCTCGCCAGCTTTGTAGCTTTTGTGTAAGACCTGCTCCTCGATTTGAATGTTTCTAAAAACATTCTCACCCCACGGCTTTTCTTCGACTTGAAAATCATCTGCAACATAAAGCCTGTTTTTGAACGGAACAACTAACGCTCCGTCCTTTTTGTAAAGCTGTTCGATGATTTTGTTTACAAATTGGCTGCTGTTTTGATTAGGGTTAGGGTTAATATTGAGCGCGTAGTAGAGCTCGTTTTGAACCTCCGCCCCATCTTCGTAAACCTTAAATTCGCATTTACTGAGGGTGTTTGCTATATAGGAAATAGCAATATGCAAAGCGAGCTTTTTGAAATAAACCTGATTAGCTTTTTCTCCGATAATCGTACTTATCTCCGCCATACTAACCTTGCGTTCCAAGAAATTGAATACTCCCATGCTCGGCCTCCTTTCTGTCAAATATTAGTGTGCTGCTGTGGCGCTCTCAGGCAAAATTAGAATTGAGTTTGCGTACCGTTGGTCGTTTAATTTCGTCTGAGTCACTCGACCCATACATTGTTAATAACGAAATTCCCGCAGCTTTTTACGGCGTTAAACTCAATACGGTAGTCTTGTGTAAAATCCACTTCAAGTCTGTAAACGGTAGGAGTTGTAGATGTTACGTTTACTGAGCCCTGAATTTTATAGGAGGAAACGTTGGTACTCGTATTTGTTGCATACCTAAAGTTAGGGTTTGTACTGCCTGTTCTGTAAGCTTCAACACAGAGCACCAGCGCTCCGCTAAGTCCTTGCGTGTGAGCTCCTTTTCCGTCGTACACATAGTTATTTGCAATATAACCTTGCACGTTTGGAACAATGTAAAACATTTCGTTTTCTCCGCCCATAAATCCTGTCGAGCCCGCAAGAGTGATAGCAGAGCTTCCCCAGCTCTCCTGAGCTGTATTATATGAGCCGTCGGATTTGTGATACTCATACGCGCCCCACAACATATTGTTGGGGTTTTCTCGCTCAAAGATTTGTATTCCTGAGGCTCTTCCTCCGAAACAAATTGCTTTTCGTCCTGCTCTCATATTATCACCCGATATTTCCCTCGAAGCTCCAAGTATTTGCCGCTCTCTTTTTCAGCAATACGCTCGAGTACTGGTCTGCAATACCTCTTGCTGACTCTTTGCTCCAAATGGTTACGCTATCGCCGTCAATTACTACCGTTCCTGTTCCTGCTCTGAAAATAATAATCTCCGTGTCAATAGGAAATGCTACTTCATCGTCGGTGGGAATGGTAATAGTTACTTCCTCGGCTGCGCTTACAACAATGTCACAGCCCGCGTCAGTAAGCTCGAGGGTCTTGCTGGCTGTTACGCTGTTCTGAGCTGAGGAGCTTTCTGCCGCAAGGACTTTGCCGTTTTCAACACCAGCAGCTCCGATATCCTCAGGTTTTAGTTCGTCCGCTCCTCCCGCTTTGTGTGTTTCGGCGTGAGCTAAAGGTTTCAAGGCTTCGGGGATAGCAGCAGGAATACCTAAGTCGGTTATGTCTTTTTTTGTGACTTTGGTAACCTCCGAAACATGTCCCTCATCATCAACAGTAATTTTGTAGAACCCGCTCTCCCTTGCCGCGAAGCTGGGGTGAGTATAAAAGGCCGTGTCGGTGTAGGTTACGTCGGTTTCCTCGATGGTAATTACGTTTCCGTTCTGCAAGTTCCTGAAAATAGCAGTAGTAGTCGATGTTGCTGCGAGAGCAAACAAGGTTACGCCATCAGCAATAGCAATAACGGTTTTTCCCTCAACAAAAGCTTTGTTGATTTCCTGTGAGGAACGGTTGGCAACATAGCCGCCCTCTCCGTTGGTTGTAACGGTTACAACATAGGGAACGCTGGAGGCGTTTCCTGCTACCCTTATTGCCTCACCTATCTGCGCTAAACATTGTTCCCACACATCAGGCGTAGGGTCTGACGGCTCAGCTCCCTCGAGCTCTCCGCCCTCTACTATCTTGTAATGAAGCACCTGAGATGTTCTCCGTACTCCCTCTTCGTTAACGCCTATAACACCGAAAGACATTTTGCCTTTCTTTTTCGTAACTTCGTGTGGAATAACACATCTGTTCTCCAAGTCGATTACGCTGTAGTAATTAGGCGTTTTGTCCGCAAAGAATACAGCTGTTTTTGTAAAGCCGCTCCACTCCGAACAAAAGGTAAACTCGATATAGTTTTCGAGTACGCCGCCCGAAGCTATTATAGGGCTGTTTACAATAGTCATTGTTTGGTCTAAACAGTTGACGTTAATAGTGCTCATTTCCTGCCTCCTCTCTTTTAAATTAAAGCCCTAAGGCTTTTAAGCTTCCTCCCACCCTGCGGGGTAGGCCGCGGGGGTGTAAACGTTTGCTTCTAAAAGCGATTTATAGGTTTTGCCGTCTGCTTCCCAGTAGCCGAGCTCTTCCTTTGCAAAAGCTGTGGTTACGGTGATAACTTCGGGGATAATTCTAATACCGTTATGGTACTGAATTTTCTCCCAAAGTGTTGGTGCGTTTTCGGGGTTGTTGCCCTCGGTATCCCAAAGGTCAACCGCCGCTTTGTAAAGTACGCCGTTATGGTTTATTCTCGTTCCTGCCAAAACAAGGCCGCCGAGATAAAAAAGGTCGGAGTAAAAGTCAGCCGACATAGAAGCCCCTTTATCGTCAAGGTTGACGGCTGCCGCTTCGATTTGTCTGCGGAAAGCTATTGCGTCAGCTTTCGTTCTGATTTTCATTTGCAACGCCCTCGCTTTCTCCTGTGATGATATCGAGAATTTCAAGCTGTTCAGCTATAAGCTGTTCGCTGTATTCTTCCTCGGTGATTTCTTTAAAAGAAACGGTTTCAAGGTTGGAAAGTCCTTCTCTGCCCTCAAGGTGGTAAGGCTCTCCGTTTATTGCTACGCCCTCGCATTTATCGAAATTACAAAGACCGAAAAAACCGTTGCTTTGAAGATAAATCCAGTTCGGGGTCGCTTTTGTTCCGACGATTTCGCCGTCGGTGTTTATAAATTGATATAACATTTTCCTACCCCCTTAAATACAAAATACGGGCGAACTGTAATAGCTACTCGAACCCGAAGCAACCGCTCCGCTTGTGTTGACATAAACATATCTGGTCGAATAGGATTTGTCTGCCGAGCGTGTCCACCAGTTTCTTTTTGTTCCACTTAAGTTGGCTTTAACTTTACTGTTTCCTGCGGCATAAAAAGCATATTGTGTGCCGACAGCGATATTTTCTTTCGTGGTTGTTCCAAAAACTTCCTGCTCCGAAGGGCTTATACCTTTTGCTTCATAAATGGTCGGAGTTGTTGCATTATACGAAGCAAGTTTCGGATACTTTATCATAGGAATAAGTTCTTTGCATTCTGCTCCTTCTTCTACCCAACGGTTGATGTTAACTTGAGCACTCGCAGAACTATATGTAAGGTCAACAACTTCTTTACATTGAAAAACAATTCCTGCTTTTTCTCTGCCGTAAGAAACTGGGTCGGAAACATCGTACACATCAAAATCCATAATCTGAGCATTATATGTAAGCGATTCAAGTGTAATCGGTTTTGTATCTCCAACATTCCAATATTTCTGTGCTTTTCCCGCTCTTGCAACGGCAGAAATAACTTCCCACGAATTGTTCGCAAGAATGGGGTCAGCAAAACTCAACTCCGTTGTAACCGAAAAGCTTGTATCAACTAACTTTGTTGTAGTTTCGCCTTCGTAGGTTGCAGTAACCGTCCACACGCCCTCTTTCGGAAGTTCGAGCACAGCCGCTCCGCTTACATCTGCAATCGCTGTTACGGTTTGGTTTTCAAAAGTAGCCGTTACAGTTGCGTTTGGAACTGTCGAAATAGTCAAGGTGCAACTAATACCGCCGCTTTCTATATTCGCAATAGCAAGAGCCATTTCGGAAGGTTTGTAGGTTTCAGCCGTTCCGTTCTTCTCTCTTATTGCGGCGGCAATATCGAAATAATTTTTATCGTCTGTTTTAATTATCATATTGCCACCCCCTTAAAGACAAAATGCAAACGGACAACAGTTTGTTGAAGCACTTGATGAATAAGAAGCAAACGAGCCGTCTGACTTAACATATACAAATTTGTTTGTTGATTTTGCTCCCCTACTTCGTGTCCAATGCGAATATACTGTCCCTGTACCTACTTTGTATTTAATTAGGCTGTTTCCTGCCGCCCAAAAAGCATATTGTGTGCCAATTATGTTTGCCGCCAAAGATTTCGCCCCAGCATATTCAGCTTCGGAAAGCAAGAACAAATTTTCCGCACTAACGGCTGTCGTGGAATATGTAGGCTCGTAATCTTTATTAACTGTAACAATGAAACTTTTTGCTTCGCTGTCAATATAGCTATTAAAATAACTAACAAGCGTTCCGTGCAAAGACGAGTCCACATAAGAGTTTGTGCCGTTACCCGAACTATTCATATATATTTCTGCCGCAGGAAGTTCAACAAGTTGAAAAGTAATTCCTGCTTTTTCTCTGCCATAGCTTGTAGGGTCGGAAACATCATCGTGGTCAAAACCGATAATTTGTGCGTGGCAAACCTTTGTTTGGAACATAAAAGTTTTTGTATCTCCGATATTCCAATATTCCGAGGCTTTGCCTTTTTTTGCAACTTTGGAAATTGTTTCCCAAGTGTTGTTTTCAAGTATCGGGTCAACGAAACTTAAACTCTCCTCAATGCTATGTTCGACAAGAACTTCGGTGTTTTTTGTTTCTCCGTCAAGTGTTGCCGAAACTGTCCACACGCCCTCTTTTTCAAGAACAAGAGTTGCAACTCCGTCTGCTCCTGCCGTTGCAGAAATAGTAGTGCCGTCAAGTGTTGCCGTTACTACCGCTCCTTCGCTTGTTTTAACGATAAGAGTGCAAGGGATACCGCCGCCACCTTGAAGGCTCTTGATAGCAAGAGCCATTTCGGAAGGTTTGTACTGCGTGCTTTCGCCATTCTTCGCACGAATAGCGTTTGCAATATCGCTGTAATATTGACTATCAGAAAGAACAATCATCAGTAACTCACCTCGTCGCCGTCGGGAATGTAGTAAGTTCCCTCGATAACATTTCCCGCTTTATCGTGGGCGGTTTCGCCTTTTAAAAGGGTTTCGGCTGTGACCGTATCTTCCGACAGGTCAACAAGGACAGTTGTTCCATAAACAACTTTGTTAATTGCCATTTCATCAGCCCCTTATGCAATAGTTACAGTTTTACCGCCTGCGGCGTTATCGCTTTCAACATAGGGAATTGCTTTAATAGTTACCTGCGACAGATAGTTATAACCAGTATCAGGGAGAACTACCTGCGCTTCGGTGCTCGGAGTAACTTCTTTTGCCTGAGGTTTTGCGTCCTCCGTTCCGCTCATTTCACCCTCTACGCCGAGAATGGTAATTCCAGCACGGATATTTTCGGGTACGATTTTCGCCTGTTCGGTTGCTTCGATACCGACTTTACCCGAGCCGTCGTGGTAGCCCTGCGGTACTGCGTATTCGCCTGTTTTGGTAGCGATTTTACCTGCGACAGCGCCGTTGTTCTTCATAGTACCAGTAATTTTGTTACCACGAATGTAAGCAGTAGAGCCTACAAGGATTTCAGCTTCGGTTGCGGTTGCGTCCTGAGAGTTTACGTCAAATTCGCAAACACCAGTAATCACCTCGCCGCTCGCGGCGTGTGCCTTGTAGCCTTTAAGGATTTTTTCGGCGGTAACAGTATCTCCAGTGAGGTCGATAAGGGTGTTTCCGCCGTAAACTACTTTGTTAATTGCCATATTTTTTACCTCTCTTAACCAATAGTAACGGTCTTGCCGTTTGCTGTGTTTGTAACTTCCGCATAAGGAATAGCGAATACAGTAACATCACCGCTCATTATTTTCTGCGCCGTTTTGAGCTTCTGAGCTTCGGTTTTCGGGGTTACGTCATATTCACCGTCATAGGTGTCTAAGTCTGCTTCTCCTCCGCCGACTTTGAAAATCTCTCCAAAAGCAACATTGAACACTTGAGAGTTTTCCTCGAACTTAACATCTAAGGTCATTTCAACACCTCTTCCGTTAAGCACTCTCCTACGTCGATAACTTTAGGCTTAGAAACGAGAGCTTGCCCTAATTTGGTTAACGCCCTTAGCTGAATCGTTACATCTTTTTTGCAATCAAAAAGGAACGTTTCTTCCTGCGTCAAATCAACGCTGATAGTGCAATCTTTGAGGCTGCAGTCGGAAACCTTTTTTTCTAATACAACCTCGCCGCCCTGCTTGTAGATAACTCTAATCTCTTTAAGTAAAGAACACTCAAAAGGTATGGTAAAGTTGTGAGTTGGAGTCGTTCCTCTATACATTGTCGTCCACCTCCTTAATCAATTTTCCCCTCGCTGCTGCTCTTTTTCCTGCGCCAGCTGTTTTGATTACATGCATTATCCCCCTCCTCCTTAGAAAATAATAGGCTCAAGGAAAGCTATTCCGCTGCGGTCAATAATCTCATCTTCGATGGTCATAGCAGCTACAAAAGCCATAAAACCATCTGTTTTGCGGCTCTTACCCTCGACTTTCCCGTACTTGTAGTTGTTGTTAGGTGCGGGCTCGAGCTTTGTGTTGTTGGTGTACCAACGCATTAGAGGGTCGTCGCCCCAAATTATCCTACCTCCAGCGAAAAGACTGTGTATCTTAGGCTGCGCCAGCATAATATCCGAGGGTCTTACGAGCTTGACCTGCTTATCCTTTGCCTCGTATCCTATATCCCTGAGCTCCCTTGTTAAAAGGGCGTAACGGTAGTTATCTATTGCTATTTTTTCAATGTCGTATGTCTTCCGCTGCTCGTAAATCCAGTCGGAAACGAGCTTCGGGTGTACCTCAACATCGTCAACAATAGTTAAAAGCCCCATTTTTACGGCGTTTTCTAACGGAAATTTAATACGCCCTTTGTCTGCTGAACGGTTGCAAAACCAACTATGATGTATTCCGTAGTACGTTTCTCCGTCCTTAAATAGCAAAAAAGCCGACAAAAAGTCGGTTGTTTTGGTGAAGTCTATGCCGCAAACACAGCTTTTTCCGCGTAAATCAGGCACTTCTTTGTTGGTTTTTAAGATGTTTTCCCAGCTTGTAACCTCCAAATCCTTGCGGCCTTGCGGAATATTCATACGCTTTGTCATAAAAGCGCTGTTAATAATAGGGTCGAGCTTGTAGTCCCAATACTCTTTCGTAATCTCCTCCCTTAACGTGGGAAGATAAGGTAAAGACGGGTTAGCTTTCTCCCAAAGCTCGGGACTGTCAACGTCCTCCATTATATCGAGCTTGCAAATGAACGGCAAAAAGCCGTTGTCCTCGATTTCTCCCTTGAGTATCCTTTCGGCTTTATCTATAAGCTGGTCGAGTACGCCGTCCCTTACATCTCCGTTAGTGGTAACGTAGGTGCGCCGCGGGTGGAGCTTCTTACCTAAGCCTGTTGTAAATACGTTAATATTCTCCCAGTTTTCGTATGCATGTACTTCATCAAAAAAGACAGACCCTGAACGGAGTCCGTCTTTGCCTTTCGCATTGTTGGTGCGATATTTGATTTTGCTCTTTGTTCGCAAGTTGGTAATTTCAGTTTTGTTCCAGCTGAAATGTTTTTTGAGTTTCTTAGTCCACTTCGGGTTTTCAAGAACTCCTATAATTTCGTCAAAGCTGGTTTTCGCCTGTTCCTCTGAGGTGGCGCATATATCAATATCGTAATATTGTATTCCGTTAATATCTGTTATTTGACAGAATCCCTCAAAGCTCAGAAATCCGTTCTTACCTCCGCCTCTTCCCATCAGGATAAACAAATCAGGGAAGCGCGGCGCTCCGTCTGTCCTGAATACACAGTTGTGCAGAACGAAACAGTATCTTTCCCACGGAAATAAGGTAAACGGAAAATACTGCTGATAGCTCATGTAGCGTTCTATTTTGTCGTATGCTACAACGAGCTCTTCCTCCTCGAATATCTTTTTAACAAGCGCTATTCCCAGCCTTTGTTCAATGCAAGCTTGTATTTTGCCGCTTTCAATGAGGTCAATATACTCCTGCACTTCGTTTGGTATCTTTGTCATAAGACAACAACCCTTTTACAATTCTTCGTTGTCGGGAATACTGTCGCCAATAGAATGGTCTGCCAGCGTAGTAATGATTTTCAGTAAGGTCTGTACCGTCTGATTTGCCGAAGTAGCTGTACGGTTATAGTCGGTAATAGCTGGGTGCGTATAAACGTTCTCGCGCCCTTTGACGTACTGTTTTGTTACTAATACTCCCGCTTTTTTTATCTCCGCTTCGAGCTGCGTCAATATGCTCAGCTGAACCTGATAGCGTTTGAAAGTTGAAACAAAGAAAAAGTTTTGTTCAACTCCCGCTTGCTGCGCCAGTTCGAGCAGCTCTTTAGCTTTCTCGTTTAGGTTAATAGCGTTGTTCCCCGCCATGTTTTACACCGCCTTTTGTTTTTTCAGAAAAAGAGCTTTACCTCCGCTCTCTTCGGTTCAAACGGAAAAAATTATTTTTCACTATAGAAAATTATTTTTCACTATGCGAAATTACGTAAAATTATTTTTAACTACGTAGAATTATTTTCCGCATAAGCCGAAAATCTTGTTGTACTGGTTGCGTTTGAGGTCGTACTCCCTCATCATCGCGTCAGCAAAGGAAAGACCGTTAATAGCGATATGCCCGCTCTGTGTTTGGTCTAACGTTCCGAAGCAGTTAGCTGTTCCTACTTCTTTCATGCGCTCCGTGGGCTCAACCTTATCGCCGTTAAGCAGGTGGCAAAGGTTGAAAGTATTTCCCTTAAAGCCCTCTAAGCCGTCCGAGCCGCAGCAGTTCATACTGTCGCCCATAGCTCTGAGCCTGTTCTCCGCGCAATAGAAAGCAATTCCGTTTTCGTGGCAAATATCCCTGAACACTTCAAAATCTCTGCGGAGCTGCTCTTTCGGGAAGCAAAAATCAGCTCCGATTTTTACGAGGCCTTTGCTATTCTTGATGAACTTCATGCCCTCAATGGTTATGCCCGCTGCGCCCGCCTCTGCAAATCTCGGAATGTTAGCTTTAACGTCCTCAAAAACCTGAGGCAAATAAGGTTGAACCCTTATAATAAGGCGTTTAACGTGTGGCGCGCACTTTCTTACCATCTCCAAACGTTCCTCGAAAGTAGGGCAGCCCAGCTCCATAGCGTCGTACTTGCTGCAGGCCATGCTAATCTGCAATACGACGTTGCACTGGTCTAAAAGCTCGAGGTATTCGGGCTCTGCTACGAGCTTTCCTTTTGTCGAAATAATGCAAGGATATTTCGACTCCGCTAAAAGCTTCAAGCACTCGTATGTTAGCCTGTGTTTCTTTTCTATCGGCTGGAATGGGTCACTCATTCCTCCGATATGAACAGGCAAATCCCAGTCACACCAGTTTACGTCTTTATGGTCTTTGCTGTGGATAAGGTTGTCCAACGCTCTTACGGTGCTGTTTTTTGTAATCTCGCTTATAGAGCCGTTTCGCTGGGCGAAACAGTATTTACAGGCGTGAGAACAGCCGCTGTAAGTATCGAAGTGAATAGGGTTGTCACATAAAACTATTTGGCTTCCGCAATATCCCATCTTATTTCACCGCCTCCGTCATAATATAACTGACAAACTCATCTTTTTTATGCTTTCTAAGGTAGTCAGTTATGAGCTCTTTCTCCGTGTTGGGAAAATCAAGTTTGATTTCAAAGTATTGTTTCGCTGTTTCGATTCCCTGCTGCTCCAAGTGTTCTTTAACCATTTCGGTAACATGGTCTTTGCCGAGCTCGAAGTCGGAAAAACCGAAGGCGCTCATGTCGAACTCTATCTCCTCCATTTCTTCGTTGAGGAGGTCGTAGTCCCAATATGAGAGCTCTCCTGTCTTGTTGTCGAGTATCCTGTACTCGTTTATCTGTTCCTCGGTTAAGTCGTCTGCAAGGACGCAGGGAACGGTCTTGAGGCCAAGCTTTCTCGCTGCTTTCCATCGGGTGTGACCGCAAACAATAATATCGTCTTTGTCGATTACAATAGGCTGCAAAAAGCCGAAGTCTTTAATGCTCTTCGCTACAAAATCGGCTGCTTCATCATTGATTCGAGGGTTGTTCTCGTAGGGCTTGAGGCTTTTAACCTCTTTTTCAACAATTTTCATTTGCTCCGCCCTCCATCTTCTTTCGAGCTATCTCAATAAGGTGCTCGGTGATTTCTTCTTTGCCTTTTTCTCCTAAGTAGTCGAGTATCTGCTCCTGAAATTCTACTGGGAATGTCAGGGACATAGAGAAAGTAGTGCTCTCCAAAGCTGTCTTTCCGCTTACAAATCCCTCTTCTACTAAGTCGGTAA
Organism: Eubacteriales bacterium; assembly: GCA_045594565.1. Classification (GTDB taxonomy): domain Bacteria; phylum Bacillota; class Clostridia; order Oscillospirales; family SIG627; genus RGIG6353. The sequence continues at coordinate 485 of JAZNYT010000092.1, read as the reverse complement.
TGAAGTCGTAGCCCTCATCACCGTAGCCCGCAAACTCGAAAAGCTCAGTATCAATATCCAGCTGCGCCATTTCGATTTCAAGCAATTCGTAGTCCCAGCCCGAAAGCTCTGCTACCTTATTGTCTGCGAGCCTGTAGGCGCGTATCTGCTGCTCTGTGAGCGTATCTGCCCTGACGCATGGTACTTGTTTAAGTCCGAGCCTCTCTGCCGCCTTGAGCCTCGTGTGGCCGCAAACAACCACGTTATCTTTGTCGATTACAATAGGCTGTTTGAATCCGTACTTTTTAATGCTCTCGGCAACGGCTGCTACCGCGTTTTCATTGTGACGTGGGTTTTTTTCGTAGGGCTTGAGGGTTTTCACCTCTAATTCCTTTATTTCCACGGTTTTTTCGCCTCTTTCGTTTATTTTTTCGCGCTGCTGCTTTCCAAAAAACCTTATGCGCGTAAAATTTGTGAATTGTCGCGAAGTCGGATCGTAGCCATGT
>JAZNYT010000091.1:0-28977 GCA_045594565.1 Eubacteriales bacterium | reverse complement strand
TTGTTTGCGGAGTCCTCGTCGTCGGTTAGGAGCATTCCTCCCGAGGAGCCTGTGATAATCTTATTGCCGTTAAAGGAAATGGCATTAAAGTCACCGAAGGAGCCTGTCTGCTGTCCCTTGTACGTTGCACCGAGTGACTCGGCGGCATCTTCTATTATCACCGCACCGTGCTTTTTTGCAATAGCACAAATCTCATCAAACTTTGCAGGTGTTCCGTAAAGGTTTGCAACTATTATCACCTTTGTGTCGGGATAAAGCTCAAAAGCTTTTTCAAGCGCTACGGGGTCCATATTCCAGGTATCGTATTCGGTATCAATAAAAATAAGATTTGCTTTTTCATACATTACTGCATTGACTGTTGCGGCGAAGGTCATATCGGTGCAGAAAACGTTGTCTCCTGCCTTCACCCCTGCAAGCTTTACTGCAAGATGAAGTGCTGATGTTCCGCAAGAAAGAGCAACCGCGTAATTACATCCGATTTTTTCGCAAATCTGTTTTTCAACCTCGTTGATGTTCTCTCCAACCGTTGACATCCAGTTGGTTTCGTAAGCGTGATTTACGTACTCCATTTCCGTCCCATGCATTGTAGGAGTTGCGAGCCATATTTTTTTGTCAAACCTTGTAAAATTTGAAGAATTTATAAACATTTTTTGATTCCGCCTTTTCGTTTTTAGGCACAAAAAACCTATTTTCTACTTAAAGATAATAATATAATATCACACAAAATTATAAAAGTCAAACAAAAATAGAACATTTGTTCATTTTTTGTAAATAATTTTGAAAGTGCAAGAGATAGATAAAAGAGTATGTTTTTTTCTTGACTTTTGGGAAAAATATGATATACTGTAGCGGTAAGGGAGTAGCAAGCACACACGTGCAGTAAGTCAACATACTGACCCTTTGGGGTCTGGCTTGCTTTAATATGCGAGACTTATGTATAGGGATAAGCTGTGCATAGTCTCATTTTTGTATGGTTTATTGCCATACATTTTTTTGTTTTCTTTGGAGAATAAACATGAACTTGAACGTTGCTTTTTTCATTACCTCGGTAATGCTCGGCGTAGGACTTGCAATGGATGCTTTTTCAATATCTCTTGTAGCAGGGCTCAGTGAGCCGGGCATGAAAAGGAGAAAAACCGCTTTTATATCAGGAACATTTGCTTTCTTTCAGGCGCTTATGCCAATGCTCGGATGGGTGTGTGTTCATACCATACTGGAATACTTCCAAGCGGTGCAGAAATTCATTCCCGTGGTAGCCTTCCTGCTTCTCACATATATAGGAGTGAAGATGATAATCGAAACGAGGCGCCCCAAGGATGAGGAGTCCTGTCCTCTCATAAAGCTTACGCTCGGCACAATACTCATTCAAGCAGTAGCCACTTCAATTGATGCACTGTCGGTAGGCTTTAAAATTGTAGAATACTCATTTCTCGAAGCACTTGTCAGCGCACTCATAATTGCCGCGGTCACCTTTGTTATATGCTTTGCAGGCGTAATCATAGGAAAGAAAACAGGAACACTTCTTTCGGGAAAAGCAAACATTCTCGGCGGTACTATACTCATTGTCATCGGTCTTCAGATACTTCTTGATTCCATTATTTAAAAAAATGTTGACAAAACGTAAAAGTTGTTGTATAATCTTTCAGTATGAATTACTGTAAGATGCAGTAATATCTTCTTACCTTTGGGAAAACAAAGGTCATATGTCCATAAGGAGGTGCAAAAACACATGGAAAACATCACAAAGTATGAGGTTATCTACGTAGTTGACGGTACACTTGCAGAAGAGGCAGCAAATGAACTTATCGCTAAGTTCAAGAGCATGATCGAAGCAAACAGTACTATCGTTGATGTTGAGGATTGGGGCAAGAAGAAGCTTGCTTATCCTATCAACGACATAACCGACGGATACTACACACTTGTTCATTTTACAAGTGATCCTGCTTTCCCCGCAGAGCTTGAGAGAAACTTCAATATCACAGACGGTATCCTTCGTGCGCTTGTTGTTAAAGCCGGCGAGTAAGGAGTGAAGAAAAATGGCTTCATTTAACAAAGTCATCCTCATCGGTAATCTGGTAGAGGATCCTGAACTTAAGACAACACCTAACGGTGTTCCTGTTACCAATTTCAGAATTGCTGTTCAGAGACGTTTCCAGAGAACCGAGGGTCAGCAAGATGCAGATTTCATCGGCGTCGTATGCTGGCGTCAAACTGCCGAGTTTGTAAAGAGATACTTCAATAAGGGTAGAAGCATTCTCGTTTGCGGTCAGCTTCAGTCCCGTTCATGGACCGATAACAACAACCAAAAACGTTACACTCTTGAGGTAGTTGCCGACGAAGTTTCCTTCGTTGACAGAAAGCCCGACTCTCAGTCGGCGGCCTTTGGTCAGCCCTCGGCTCCCGCGCCCTACAGCAATGCAGGCGAGAGCATTTCCTTCGAGGAAATGTCCACCGACGACGACCTTCCCTTCTAATTTATAATCTTAAGGAGGTAATTTAAAATGGATAAGGATATGCAGAAATCATTTAAGCCCCGCAAGAGAAAGAAAGTTTGTGCTTTCTGTGCGGACAAAATAGAGCACATTGATTACAAGGACGTTCCCAGACTCAGAAAGTTTGTTTCCGAGCGTTCCAAGATTCTTCCCCGTAGAATTACAGGCACTTGTGCTAAGCATCAGAGACAGCTTACCGTTGCGGTTAAGCGTGCTCGTCATATCGCACTTCTTCCTTACATCAGCGACTAATATTGCTGAAACTCAAAATATTTAAGGAGGTAACACAATGCTGATTCTTGGTATACTGCTTCTCGTTATGGCAATATTCCTCACCGTTGCCGTTCTTATGCAGAGCGGTAAGTCCAAAAGACTTTCCGGTACTATTGCAGGCGGAGCAGAAACATTCTTTGGCAAGGCTAAGGGCCGTACAATCGACTCTCTCCTTTCCAAAATCACAACAGTTGTTGCGATTCTTTTCGTTCTCGTAGTTATTATAGTTTATATCGCATTCGGTTCAACATATACCGAGCCTGAAATAATCTATACTCCCAACGTTGAGACAACTCCTGAAGTTAGCGAAACTCCTGAGGTTACTGAAACTCCCGAGACTACAGAAACTCCTGAAGTTACTGAAGCTCCCGAGACCACAGAAACTCCTGAAGTTACCGAAGCTCCCGAGGTTGCAGACGCTCCCGAGACTACAGAAACTCCCGACGCTGAAACAACAGTTGAATAAAAGAAATTTAGCCAGCCGCAAATGCGGCTGGCTTTTTTATCCTTTAACTGGTAATCATTGTAAATAAATGTTGACTTATAATATATTATGTGGTAAAATGTCATAGAGGTGATAGTATGAGAAATAAAGGAAACATTCGTCCGATTGATGAGCTTGGACGAGTTGTTATACCCATAGATTTCAGAACCGCGCTTGATATAAAGTCGGGTGACCTTTTGAGGTTGGAGCTTGACGGTGAGAAGATAACAATGACCAAAAACACCCCCTCCTGTATTTTCTGTGGAGAAGAAAACGGGCTTACTAAATTTGAAGGAAAGACCGTTTGCCTAAAATGCATAAGGGAAATATCTAAAATTCCCAACTAAAAAAGCTTAAAGGAAGAAAACTCAAGAATGAGTTTTCTTCCCTTTTTTTAAGTGCTTTTTTGCTTTTTTTAAAAATTTTTATTTTTTTGAAAAAAGGTATTGACAAGTGAACCGTTTTGGTATATAATCAAACCGTACCAAAAAGGTACACAATATATCAGGGAGAAAAACAGTGAGAGTAACCCAAGAATCAGATTACGCCATCAGAATGTGTTGTGCTCTCGACGAGGCAGGTGGAATGCTTGATACCGGAACTTTATCAAGCCGTGTTGCAATAACAAAAAGTATTGCCTTGAAGGTGCTACGAAAGTTGAAGGCGTCAGGAATAGTTGACTCCTATAAAGGAGCAGTGGGAGGATATGAGCTTGCCGTTGATGCAAACACCCTCAGCTTACTCAATATAATAGAAGCAATAGAGGGCAAGGTTTACATATCGAAGTGCCTTGATGACTGTCATTACTGCTCACTTAACGGTTACAACAAAACCTGTTGTAAGGTGCATATGGCATTTACCGCAGTAAATCAAGCGGTGATTGAAAGACTTGATGCCGTCACCGTGAGAAGTATTACCGACAATGACGTTTCCTCTCTCGACATTATTGAAAAAATTAAATAATTTATTTATAAGGAGAAAAAAACAATGAAAAAGTTCAGATGTACTATTTGTGGAGAAATCGTAGAAGGAATGGAAGCACCCGATAATTGCCCTCTTTGCAAGGCTCCCGCTTCAAAGTTTGTTGAGGTTAAGGAAGAAGGACTTGACTGGGCAGCAGAGCACGTAATCGGCGTTGCAAAGGATGCTCCCATGGAAATAATCGAAGGTCTTCGCGCTAACTTCAACGGTGAATGTACAGAGGTTGGTATGTACCTTGCAATGGCAAGAGCTGCTTTCAGAGAAGGCTATCCCGAAATCGGTATGTACTGGGAAAAGGCAGCTTATGAAGAAGCAGAGCATGCAGCAAAGTTTGCAGAGCTTCTCGGTGAGTGCGTATCTCCCCTCTCCAAGGAAAACCTTAAGGTGAGAATTGAAGCTGAAAATGGCGCAACTCTCGGCAAGTTTGAGCTTGCAAAGAAAGCAAAGGAGCTTGGACTCGACGCTATTCACGACACAGTTCACGAAATGGCACGCGACGAAGCTCGTCACGGAAAAGCTTTTGAGGGTCTTTACAAGAAGTATTTTAACTAATAATTGATTTAAAGGGCTTGGGAAAATCCAAGCCCTTTATTTTTTATCAAGACATCTTGCGATAAAGGTACAGTTATGATATAATATCCTAAAATGATGTTTTGACAGGAAAGAAGGATAAAAAATGCCAAGCAAAGCAAAAAGGCTACTAGCTCTTATAAACTATCCCAGAACACTACCAGTCTATTTATGTGCTAAAATATCAAAGCAAAAAAATCTTATAAAAGCGGATATTACAAGGTGGAACGAGATTGACGGAGTAAATTTTGGCTTTTTCGAATCACTTAACTGGTATCTGACCTACAAAAAAGAGTTTCGAAATCTCATACTGCACCGTTTCAAGAATCCTGCTCGTACTATTGGTTGCTTTCTTCTTTTTCTTATTGCGCGGACCTTTTGGAAGCCTCTTGAAACGCTCTACATATACACCGAGGATATCGGCGGCGGTCTTTATATTCAGCACGGCTTTTCCACTATCATAACTGCAAAAAAAATAGGAGAAAACTGCAGAATATATCAGCAGGTAACTATTGGCTACAAAAGAGGAGAAGAGCCTCCCGTGCTTGAAGACGACGTGACGGTGACCTGTGGCGCTAAGGTACTTGGCAACATAACAATGCACAGAGGCAGTCTGGTGGGGGCAGGTGCGGTAGTACTGAAGGACGTACCCGAAAATGCAATAGTAGGCGGTGTACCCGCTAAAATAATCAGATACAAAAGCGAAGACGAAATAGGACTTCAAGGATAAGAAAACAGCTTTGTGGGCAACTGTAAAAATACTTATTTTTAAACCGCATAAAGGTAAGCGGTTTGACACAATACACAGTTATAATTAAAAAATTTCACAAAAACACAAGAGGTATAAAAATGGAATACTATCTTTCTCCAAACGATCCGAAATTTCAAGCGGAATCAGATTCAAAATCAATTCAAAATGCTATTGATGCGGCAGAAAAAGGCCCCATCAGAACAGTTCGGATTCCTAGAATTTGCGCCAGAACCGGAGCTGAGGAATGGTTGATTGATAAGTCGATTCTTCTTCCCTCGGATATTACCATTATTCTTGACGACTGTCATCTTGTTTTAAAAGAAAACGTTTATGAGAATATTTTCCGTAATAAAAATATGTACACCGATATTTCCCTGAAAGCCGAAGGGAAGCAACACGGAATTCGCATAATCGGTGTCGGTGATGCCACGCTCGACGGAGGAAAGGGCAACGACCTCACCGAAGCCACAAGCAAAAAGGACGGCAGACCCAGTATTTATTATAACAACTTCATACTCTTACATAACGTAGATAACTACGTTATCGAAAATCTCTCTTGTATCAATCTCCGTTGGTGGGCGATAAATCAGATTTGCTGTACTAACGGACGTCTCGAAAATCTTCATTTCTTCAACGGTAATCTTATCCGAAATCAAGACGGCATTGACGTAAGACTTGGTTGCTCACACATTTACATAAACAACATTACGGGACGTTTGGGAGACGACGTTGTAGCCCTCTCCGCTTTCCCCGGATATAATAAAAGATTTCTCGTTGAAGGTATGGACCCAGACATTCACGACGTAACCATCAAAAACGTAACTGCAGATACCAACTACTCCTTGGTTGCCCTCCGCAATACTGACGGAGCTAAAATGTACCGCATTTTAATCGAAAACATCCGCGACCCCGGCGGTATATACGGACCCAGAAGCGTTGTAAGAATCGGCGAAAATCTGTACTACAAGGAACGCACCTCTATAATTGGTGAGACCTACGACATAACTGTACGCGGTGTTTATTCTCTTTGTCGAGGAACAATGTTTATCGGCGCAGCGTTGAAGGACTCTTATATTTCCGACGTATATGCAGGCGGTACTTCTATGAGTGCCATTTCGACATTTGCAATTCACAGATGGCTGGAGCAGAAGCAGCTATACGCCTGGGGCGGAGCAACTATGGAAAACGTTGTTTTCAACAACATTCGATATAACGGCACCGCAGGTCATTGTGACGAGGAATGGATGAACGATGCAGGAGAGATTTTCAACGGCGCGGCTCTCGACTTCAGACGTATGAGAGACGAGGATTATTTCAAAAACGTTATTTTCCGAGACGTCTTCACCCGTGAGGGAGCGGAGCTTTGGGTTGCCTGTGATAAGGTTACGCCCGATATCCGCAACTGATAATTTATTTAAAACAAAAAGGAAGAAAACTCTGTTGGAGTTTTCTTCCTTTTTGTTTTAATAGTCAAGTCCGTCGGGTAAGAATCGGTCTCCCCCCACTCCGTAGCAGTTCACTCCTGCGCCGTAGCGGAACAATCTTATCTTTCGATGTACAGTATCAATATTTACAACGTCGAAGGAGTTCTGACTCGAGGTTCCCTTCACTCTCGCCACTCTCGCGTCCGAACAAACTGTAGATGCCGAGTTGTTGAGAGTCCATATAAGGTTTATACCCTCACAAACTGTGTTTTTATCTTCGTGGTTATGTCCGAGAAGCCAACAAATCATATGAGGCTTTTTCTCATCCTTGTATCTTGTAAAGTCCGCGTGTACATCAAGGTCGAAGAAAGGATATTTTTCGTTTTTATATACCTCATCATAGGTACCGCCCTCATTAAAAGCACGGCAGAGGCGAAGAAGCTTGGGGATATCGCACTCGTGGTCGCAAGTATAGTCCACGTACTGATGCATAACGAATATCACGCCCCAGTCCTTTTCTTCCTTTTCGTCAAAGTTGAGTGCCACGTTTGCCACCCAGTTCATCTGCTCATTAGACACGTGCCAGGATACACCGCCGTGAAATTTTACCTCTCCCTTTTCGTCAAGAGTCTCTTTGTCGGTGTCCTGTGAGTCGATAGAAACAATTCTTATCTTCTTATCCTCTATATCATAGTAGTGCCAGGTGGATTTATCGCCGCTTTTTTTCGTCTGACGCACGATTCTGAATTTTTCCTCGGCAAAGTCAAGAAAAAGCTTTCCCCAGTCGCTATCCGAAAAAACGTTTTCGGGTATATTAAACCAGTCGTTGAGGTCGTGGTTGCCCTTGGAGAAAATAAAGGGAGCCTTTGATTTTTCTGCGATATCAAAAAAAGCACCGGCACTTTCAAGGGAGTTTTCTTTTGGATGCTTACCGAATGGGGTTATAACGTCGCCCGTATGCACAACTGCATCGTATGTGACAGGGGCATCGTTTATAAAATCAACAGTTCTCTTAACGTTGTCAACACATTCCTCTTTTTCAAAAAAGTCAATGTGGCTATCCGAAAAGAACACTATATTCGCTCTTTTATACTGATCGTCACAGGTTAGCGTAGGCTTTGGAGAGCCTGTTGAAAACGGAATAAATCTGCGGTAGAATTCCATTTCCTCGTTTGCACAAACCGAATCGTAATTCATATTTCTCACCTCAAATTTATTATAGCAAAAAAGGAATATAATTCAATAGTTTTTGAAAAACTATTTACAAAACCCATAAAAGGAGAGCTTTATGAAAAAGATTTTATTATTACTTGCACTTGCAGTTATCTTCGTCAGCTGTACACGTATGGCGGAGGAAAATCCCAACGACACTAACACACCTATGAACGACAATATGATACTTCCCGAAGAAAGCGCTACCCCCGCTCCCCTGCCCAATGCAGAAGCACCTACCGCAGCAGAGCCTAAAATTACTCTTGACGAAGCAAAAAGAATTGCCTTTGAAGATGCAAAGGTAAATGAAGAAAACGTTTACGGTCTTGAAACCGACGTTGACCTCGAAGGCAACCGCCGTTATTACGAAATCGACTTCAAGGCGGACGGCTATGAGTATGAGTACGACATTGACGCCGAAAGCGGTAAGATACTCAAAAGAGAAAAAGAAAGAGATTAAAAAAAGAGCCGAAAGGCTCTTTTTTTATGAAATTTTACTATATAAGGGCTTTGCCCTAACACTCACAAGGAAACTTTTTTGAAAAAATTTTCCTTGACCTTGAAAAACTTTAATAATTTTTAATTTATTGCTTTGTAATATGCATCCTGATAGTCGTATTCTATTTACTCCGCTGTCTGTAAAATTGGTTTATCTTTTTTATGCCATCTACTATCCATTCAACCACAATGGTAAATAGTATTCCAAAAAAAGTGATTGCCGTATAATAAAACACTCTCAAAATAGTTTCAGTAAGGATAGAATTCGAAGTTCCTGTGCTAAAAAGATACGATGTCTGCTTCGGAAATACTACACATAAAAAAATTGATAAAGCCGAAAATAGAGCCGTCATAATAAGCGAAAAATAAATCTTTTTCGGCTTTGTAAGAAGCCTTGAAATAATTCCGTGGCAAAAGAAGATCATAGGAAACAGTCCAAAAACAAGCCACAAATCATAATCGGTATACCCAACTCTATGATTTGGAACAAGCTCAAGAAGCGTTATAATTGTAAAAACAATAAAAAAGTAACAGTAAGTGATGATTCTTTTCATACTCCTTGACGCTCCCTATCTTCCTATAAAAAACAATAATAACAAATATTTTATAATTTCGATAAACGATACTGACATCATTTTTCTATCACCTCTTGGATTCATTTTATGCTTGTGTCAAATTGGGAACAAATTCAGCTTTTGGCTCCCTCTGACGAGGGAGCTGTCAGCGAAGCTGACTGAGGGAGAGAAAACTACCCCTCCGTCACAGCTTTGCCGTGCCACCGTCTCGCTGCGACTCGGTCACTTTTTGGCTCTGACAGTCCACTGGACTGCCATTCACTACCAAAAAGCCGCTTCGCTACCCTGAAAAGTGAAGGCTACTATTTTCAACTTGTGGAAGTCATTTCCATAAGTTGAATTTTCCGCATAACAACAAGCTTTTTCTTTAATTTAATATAACATTTTTTGTTGTAATTTTCAAGTTATATATGCAAATAGAGTTATCCCGAAAATACGAGATGACTCTATTTTTGATGGTATGACAAAAGTAATACCGACACACCTAAAATCATACTAAAGAAAATGCAGTTAAAAACTTTGTTTTTAAGCGGTAAATATTCCAAAAGTATGACGGTTATTCCTGCCTTGCCTTACGATAACACATTACAATCACTATACTTATGATTGTTTATGTTATTCGTGAATAATAATTGTGGTCAATGCTCTCTTTTGTTCTTCGGTAGGCATTTTTAGTTTTCCATTATCTACAAGCTTTTTAATACAATGTAAGATAAACAATCCGTCAGAAGAAAAAATGTACTGCAAGCAGAATTGCTGAGCCTTTTTCAAATGTTTCGGTGTTGCCTTTAATACAGCTTCTACATATGGCTTTTTTAGTTCTTCAAATTCGACAAAATACTTTTCCTTTATTAAATCTCCTATTTCCAAAAGTGCTTTTTTAGCCTTTTCCCCGCGAATCCAAACAGCTTGAGATGTTGCCCAAAATCCGTTTTTATTGTCTAATACTTTTAAAAGTCCTTTTTGAGATAATGTTGCATACTCTGTGAAACTTAGTGTTTCTCCCTCAAAAAAGCGGTTTAATAGAGGTATAATACGAGCTATGTCTGTTTGATAAGTACTAACATCTATTCGCTTTCCAGACCAGATAGAATCAATTTGCCAAAGGAGAATGTTTTTATCACTATTCCAACAAGGTCCAAACCACTCTTTTAGATAATCTGCATATTGCGGCTGAGTAATAGTAGGATTATAAACTGTTGCATAACAAATATTTTGACCACCGTCTGGTCTTAGTGTTGCAGCATCCTCAAATTCAATCGTTTTATTCATAAGATTTTCGCCACTACAAGCCGCGATGTACGGAATTAACGACCAAAGCATAAAATTCTTATCTTTTTCAAAAACAGGAATCCCGTCTGTAATTTCCTTCATACGATTACAAACAACAATTCTTTCATCATCAAGAAGCTCCGAATTTTGTAACTTATCAAATAATTCATTGGCAAATATATCAGAAACTTTTTCGTACATTTGCTCTTCTAACCGAATAATCTGTTCATTTTCATCACTCAGCAAAACATTACATAGATATTTGTCGTTTGTTTTAATTAAATGTCCGTATTCCTCAAGAGCATCGACTTCACTTTCTACATAAACCGGAGATACTCCCAATTCATCTGCAATCTGATTTATTGATTTTGCTTGCCTATACACACAATAAATTATATTTTGCGACAACGAACTTCTTAATAAATCCGTCGGACTGCCTTTGGGACTGACCGAACCTGAAATACCAATTTTAACAAGCTTTATAGGATTAAATTTCAACTCACTTGAAGTCCTCATAGTTTCCATACCTCTTTTCAGTTCTTTTTTCGCTTCAAACAGATGCCATTTAACAGTACCGACAGGAATTTTCAACTCTTGGGCGATTTCGCTTTGCTTCATACTCTCGTAATAGTACGCTATTACAATTCGCCGTTGCAACTTAGTTAAATATGCGATTTCGCTTTGCAATCTTGCCGTAGTTTCACGCAATACCGTGTCTGCTGCCAAATCATCTCGATTGTCACAAAGAATTTCCGCGACCTCATCAATCGAAGTTCCAATATAATTTTGCTTACTGTCACGGTAATAATTGCTGAGAGCATTATGCGCGATTGTCCATACAAATTTGTTAACATTCTCAATATTATCCCGTTTACAGAGCGTTTGAAAGACTTTTATAACAATTTCTTGTGACAAATCCTCAGCATCCTGCAGGTTCTTGCATCGTTTGAGAGCAAAGCCGAATATAGGCTTTAGATATTCAGTTGTAATTTTTTCGGCTTCTTTTCTTCTGTTCATCTGTTTATCTCCTTGAAAGCTGCTTTCATCTATATAGACACAGCAATCTGGAAAAGGTTGGTTATTTTAATAATTATATCATATTTTTGTCCCTATTGTAGCACAAGCATAGCATATAGATATAAAAAAATCAATATATTGACAACGGCTTGCCCTATATGATAAAATAATAAAAAAGGAGGTATTTTTATGAGATTTGGATGTTTGACTTTTTTGATTTTAACGCTGTTTGTACTTTTAATTTCCTGTGCTAAACAGCTTCCTGATTTTGAGGAAACCGACGTAAAAGAGCCTATTATTCAGGAAGAAATTGCAGAAGAAATTCCGGATGAGCCGGTTGTAGAGGCACCAGTTAAAGAAATATCAAGCGAAATCACCGCAAAAACGTGGGACGAAGCTCACAGTCTTTCCCACAAGGATAAAGCCAATGAATTCCTTACGGCAATAAAGCTCGGATACAAAGATATTCTCAAATTATATATGTCGGGTGACGATACCATAGAGGAGCTTTTAAAGATAAAAGCGGATTTTACCGTAAAGAGCGAAAAAAGCTTTATCGAATACTATGACAAGAATATAAAAACGAGACTTGATATTATAGAAGAGAATGCGGAGGGGCACGAGAAATACGAGGGATTCCCCCATTTTGACTGTTACGTTGCAGAAGTAGTTATGAGGGTAAGCGAAAGTGAAAGCGAGTTCTTCCCTGTGGGTGAATACGATTATACTATAAAGACCTCTAATTCCAGTTTTTGCCTTGTAGAATACTTCGGTCCCTCTGACAGATATGAAATTTATGAAGGCTCGGAGATTCCCGACATTGCAGATTCTGCACTTTACAAAAATCATAGATTCGTGGAGAATTATCTACACGACACCACTGCATACGGCAGTGAAGCCCTTGACCCGAGCATCAATTCCGACACTATTTTACACGTAGTAATTCATACCCTTATGGAAGAGACTGATTATATTCTTAACATCACGCGCAGTGAATTCAAAGAATATTTGACTCTCAGATTCGGGTATACTGACGAAGGAATACTTAACAGCTTTGTAACTGCACTTTCGAAAAAAACTTATATCAAGGTAAACGATGACGGAAGCTACGTCGGTGCCTGCGGTCATGGATATTCGTCTTTTATGAAGGACTTGACAAGCATTAAAAGAAACGGAAATCTGCACACTTACTCCTACACCTTCTATGCAGACAGTGCTCACACTGTGCCTGTGAGGGAAATGCAGTTCACCTTTGAGGAGAATAAGGACAGCGACGTTATGACGCTGAGAAACATCAAAGCGGCAAAGCTTAGCAATTTGAATTTAGTATTTCTGTCACCGTAAATAACGCAGAAAGGATTTACTATGGATTACAAAATAAACTTATCGGCACTGCATTCTCTGATTGAAGCAAATTCTAACGATAAGGAAATGCTTGATATTATCTTCAACTGCCTAAATGACTTTGAGGAATATCATCGTAGAATTTTTGAAATGGAAACAAAGCTCGTTGTTTACTCAGATAAAACAATGAGTAGAGAGGACTACATTGACACAAGAGAAAACCTTGACAAAGCAAGAACCGTTTCACACAATGCAGTAATTATGGACGTAAAAATGCTTAATAGACTTGCTGAAAAAAACAATATTCCTCTCATATATGAAGGAACTGTATCAGAGGAAAAGCCTTACAGGCGAGAACTTGCAAATGCTGTATTAGAATATGTGGAAAACATAATAAAGAATAGACCGTAAAAATAAGAGGTATCTTCGTGATACCTCTTTACATATACTATAAAGTCTAAAGACATCTTAATATTTTCTGTCTGAGCTTAAATCGAAGTTTGCAAATTGTTTATGCACACTATACTTGATTTTGGAGAATTTTTTGCATAACAAAATTATTCCACTTCAGCTTCTTCTACCGAACTTTCAAGAAGTATGTTTATAATTTCATTTCTCGAACGGTTGCTTTGCATTGAAAGATCGTCAATTTTTTGTAAGGTTTCCTCTTTGAGACGAACTGATATTACCCTGTATCCGTCGTCTCCTTTTTTATTTATTTTAATTGTTACTTTTTTCACCCATATCACCCCTTGATATAAGTATATATTATTTATTTTGTCTTTTATATATTTATTTTTATATGTATAATTATAATATACTTTTTATATTCATAATATATTCGTTTTTATATTGACAGGCAATATTTATCGTGATAAAATATATAAAAATAAAAAGGAGAATTTTTATGAAAAAACTTTGTAAATCACTAATCGCACTTGCACTTGTTTTTGCAATGATTTTGCCTACAATGAGTACATTTGGTGCAACAAATGTTCCCTATAAAAAAACAGGAACCGTATACACCATTAACGGAAAAAGTTATTATCAAGCAAAAACCACAAGCGAATATAACGGAGTGGCAAAAGGCTCTGAATTTTGGATTGATACAAATTCAAATGTTGTAACAAAAGAAGATACTTTGAAGAAACTTTCTCAAATATCAATCTTTAATGTAGACGGATATGATGATTTGCTTGTAAACGCTGCTTCGTCAGCAAAACAAGCAACTGAGCATTATTATAATGCTTTCGTTGCAATTGCAAACGAAGAGGAACTTGGCACCATAATAGGAAAAGTATCTGGAACAGCGCTAAATCTTTGTGCAGGCAACACCTTAAGTTTTTCAGAGGTGGCAATAGATGTTGCCGGAGAAGCTCTGTCAGTTGAAAAAATAAAAACAACCGCACTTATCGGCATATTGAAAGTCCATGCAAATAATGCTGATGCCAATTTAAAAAAGCTTGACAATTTGACAAACAAAACAATAACAGATTATGACTCACTTGTGTCGGCATATACCGCATATGCTGAATGTTCTGCAAGTTTAGCCGCAATAGTGTTTTTGGCGGGTGATGAAATTACAGAATACAAAAATGATACCGTATGGGACAGAATAGGGAATTATTTATTCAATGTTCTAGATGGACTTGCAGACAGTGTAATTCCTGATATAGAAGCAGTCAATATTGCCTCTGATTTAGCAACAGGTGCATTATCAGCAATTCCGCTTACAGAATTAGCACTTAGTACAAAATCAGATTCAGTTTATTCTGCAAAGAAAGACGAAATATACAATAGTTTTATGCAAATATCACCTAACTCTTTTGAAACTGCAAAAAAACTTGCGTCATCTTCGTCAAACGCTTCTTCAACCTACTCCACAGGCACGTACAAGCCCACATATTCAGAAGGACTGAACATTCGTTCAACTGCTTCTACCTCAGGCACTGTAGTAGGTGCTATTAAGCAAACTACTTCTTTTACTGTCACAAAAATAAGCGGTAATTGGGGTTATACTACAAGCGGGGGGAAATCCGGCTGGGTTTGCCTCGATTATGCTACAAAGGTTATCAATACTGATGACAATTCAAGCTCGACAAATAGTAAATATTCCACAGGCACATATAAGCCAACTTACTCGGAAGGTCTCAACATTCGTTCAACTGCTTCTACCTCAGGCTCTATAGTAGGTGCTATTAAGCAAACTACTTCGTTTACCGTAACAAAAATAAGCGGTAATTGGGGTTATACTACAAGCGGAGGAAAATCAGGCTGGGTTTGCCTCGATTATGCTACAAAAATTGTCAACACTGATAATAATTCTACCACAATAACAAGAGATGACGGAATATGGCTTTTCCCTGTGGATAAAAAATATTATCAGATGTTTAATGATTGGTGTGCTTGTCCAGGAAATGACAAATGTGTTTTGTGCAACTCCTATCACAAGGATTGGTCAGACAACGTTCATAGCGGACAAAAAGGTCATAACGGTATAGACTTAAACACACCAAGCGGAACTCCGGTATATGCAGCTGCCTCCGGTACATATTATACAGGTGGCTCCAATTCACACAGTCGCGGATATTATGTTGTAATTGAGCATACTATTGGAAACAATTTATCCTACTATTCTGGGTATCAGCATTTAAGTAAATTTAACACGAACTTAAAATCAGGTGCAACAGTAAAAGCAGGTGATTTAATTGGATACAGTGGCTCAAGCGGTGAAGGAAGCGGTACCCATTTGCATTTTGGTATAGTTATCGGAGAATCCGGAAAAGGACTCAGCGGACTTGATACGTATGAATTATGGGGTAGCTCAAATCCTTGGGCAACAACGCCTGAAGATACACAAGGCCGTATTTTGAATAACCCTGCCGATAATCTTCCAACAAAAACGGTTTTGTGTTCTCTTGACGCATTAAAAGCACATAAAGGATCTGTCCGTTATACATTTGACAAATCCGAGGTAAATATAGGCTCAGCAAATAACGTTGTCGAGGAGCCTGTGGAAGTGCCTGAGCTTCCAGGAAACGTTGTAATTACTGTTTTGCAAAATGAAACATTTTCTTCAACACAAGAAGTTATCATTACTTGGGAAAGTGCTGTAAATGCCTCCAAATACGGCTTAACCGTTGTAAATGACAGCACCAATAAAATTGTTGTAGACGGAGATTTTACCGGAAATTCAAAAAATCTTGGTGTTCTCCCTACAGGAAAATACCGTTATCAAATGAGAGCATATAACTCAGAAGGAAAAAGCGGTAATCTTACAGCAAAGTATTATTTCACAGTTTCTCCGGCAAAATATACCGTTACCTACAACACCAACGGTGGCACAAGCGTTGCAAGTCAGACAAAAACTCACGGTATTCCCCTCACCCTCTCCTCTGTTAAGCCAACAAAACCTGACCACCTTTTCCTTGGCTGGTCTACGACCTCAAACGGAAACGTAGAATACGGTGCAGGTAGCGATTTCGACATTGATAAAAACACAACCCTTTATGCAATATGGCAAAAGGAAGAAAACGAAGTATACTACATTGTCTATAACGCAAACGGCGGTCAGAATGCCCCTTTAATGCAAACGAAGAACAAAGACGAAGATATAGCCATAAGTGACGTTATACCCACAAGAGAAGGTTACATTTTCAAGGGATGGGCAACAGAGAGCAACGGTGTTGTTGAATACAATGCAAACGATACTTATAAAGGCAACAAGACGTTGTATCTTCATGCTGTATGGGAAGCAAAATCATATAAAATTTCCTACAATGCAGCAGGTGGCAAAAATGCTCCGTCTAATCAAAACAAAATCCATGACAAGCTTCTTGTTTTAAGCGACGTTATTCCAGTAAAAGATGGATTTGTATTTGTGAATTGGTTTGACGGTTCAGACGTTTACAATCCCGGCACACTATTTGAAAAGAATGCTGACACAACTCTTACAGCTATTTGGGAAGAGGAAGAACAGGAAGAATTTCCATTTATAGATGTTCCAGAAAATGCTTGGTACAAGGAAGACGTTCTTAACGCATACAACAAAGGAATTGTAAACGGTAAGGGCGAAAATCGATATGCACCTGAAGATAATATGACATATGCGGAAGCAATAAAGATAGCATGTACAATATATCAGCTTTATTATGACGGAGAAGTAACACTTAAAAACGGAAGCGACGTATGGTACAGTACTTTCATGGAATTCGCAACAGAGACAGGTATTATAAGAAGTGATTATTCAGCTGTTGCAAACAAAAAAATCACAAGAAAAGATTTCGTAAATATTTTCTACGCTGCTCTTCCTGCAAAAGAATTCAAAAAAATCAATACCATTGACGACAATGCTATTCCCGATGTGAAAATCGGAGATGCATATTCGGGAGAAATTTACACCTTCTACCGTGCAGGCATTCTAACAGGAAGTGACAGCAAGGGCTCATTTATGCCCGACAGCAATATAAAGCGAAACGAGGTTTCGGCTATCGTTACAAGAATGCTTGACCATGGTGCAAGAAAAAGCATTACCTTGAACTAAACAAGCTGCAGGATATGCACTTGAAAAGGGTGCATATCCTGACAAAACTGATAAAGAGAGAAAAACGATGAAAAAACGATATTTACTTCTGCTTTTATCACTGTTAATTTTACTTACTTCTTGCATAGAAAAAACAGATATAAAAAAAGAAAAAGTTGTTGACGATAAAGAAAACAGCTCGATACAAGCAAATTTTGCAAATTGGGGGTATGTAGTCTCTAAAGAGAACGATATTTATTATTCTAAAGAAAATCATGGTATTTACAAGTATAATACCGAAGGGGAACATGAGCTTATTATAAGCGGGCGTTACTCCGATATGGGAATAATAAATAACACCCTTTACTGTGTTGAATATATAACCAATGAGGAGGGATACGATGAAAGTACGATAGTTCAAATTGATTTGGAGAGCAAAGAGAAAAAAGTGGTTTATAAGCAGCCTTCATCTGTGGAGTCATCCGTTTGGGGAAGCAATATAATAAACGGCAAGTACTATTTTATAGTAGATGATGACAATTTGTTAAGCGTTGATAGATACGGAAAAGTTAAAGACACTCAAATTCGCTCGGCAAGGCTTATTACCTCTGACGGAGTTTATACAACAGAAATATCTGACTATGGGCTAAAGCTTGTATCAATGAGCGGAAAAATCATAAAAAATTATCCCGAAGTGAGTGAATTTAAGGTTTATGTAAAATTCGTATTAGGCGATTATATTTATTTAGAAGGTTCAAAGGACAACCATTCCCAATTGTACCGCTTAAATAAAGAAACAGGAAAGCTTTCTGTTTTTCCCGAAAATACAGATATATACGATAGAGTGTCTTACAGAAACATAAATTTCTATAAAGATACATTCTTTATTTGTGTCACAAGATATGACTCACATAAGAATTCCATAATAGATATTTATTCAATTGATTTACAAGGAAATTTAGAAAACATATATCACGAAGAAGCCGAAGGTCGCAGTTATTTTTGCACAATTAGCATAGCTGATGAACGTATGTTTATTTACAAGCCTTGGAGTGATATAGAACCGGATATAATCAAATTAGATGATTAAAAAGGAATAAGAAAAGCAATGAAAAAACTGTTAATTTTAATTCTCATGCTAAACTCAGTGCTTCTCGCAAGCTGTGGCGAAATAAATGTAGAACAGCTTCCCGATTTTCTTGTAAAAAAGGAGCCTGTCGTCATCGATTCAGAAACATTTGAGCTTGTTATGGAAGAAGTAGAAAGAATAAACAGCGGTGATTATTCAGGCTATTATCAAGAGGAAGAAAAGGAACCTTCGGTTTTGGTAGAGGATGCCATTTGCTACACAAAAGCAATTTCTCCGATAATAACGGGTGATGACTCTTTTAGGAACAGATATCATGAAATATATGTACCTAAAATAAATTTTGAAACAGACGAGGTATACGAGCTTAACAAAGAAATTTATGAAAAATTTTACCCCATTGTAAGAAAGCTTGAACAAAACGAAGAGGGTGGAGATTTTTGGACTATAAAATATGAATACCATCGCCACGAGAACATTCTTTCAATTCTTATTGACTACACATACGGTTGGCAATATGGAGAATACGAAGAAAGTTACCTTATATATCACTATGATATAGAAAACGACAAGGTTCTCAACTATTCAGATTATCTTGATGTGCTAGGCATTTCAAAAACCACCTTAACAAGAGAAATAAATGCAAGAAACACAGACACACTTCCCTACACTATGACAGTGCCTTACCTTGAACGCTCTGGCAAAAATTCAATTACAGACGTATATTTTGATTCTGAAAACACATACGTTTCATACACGTACGAGCATCAAAATTACATTTTCAAGTGTGAAAATATTTTAGATGATATTACAGTTTATTAAAAATAAAGGAGAAAAATATGTATTGCTCAAAATGCGGAAAAGAAAACAAAGATGACTCAATCTTTTGTACAGGCTGCGGTGAAAAGCTTGATGGTACGTCTACAAGTACACAAAAGGAAGCACCCTCTATTATGGATGCTTTATCAAATTTATCAGGAAAAGCAAAGCTTTCTGAGAACGGTGTTCTAAATGAGATAAAAAAATTTGTTATTTCCCCTCTTGTGCTTATAACCGTAATTTTAATGACTTTATCCATAGTTACCACAATTTCAACTGCCGGTGACACAGGTATAGATACCCTTGAATACATAGACGAGCTTATGGGTTCTTCTGGATTTTCTGAGTTTATTGAAGAAGAAGCAGATGCAGTTATTGATATTTTCGAGGACTTTCTTGTAGGAATTACGATAATTTTTATGCTTCCAAGTATTATTACGTGTGCAGTGTTATGGATAACTATTTACAGTGCATTTAATAAAAGAAGCGATACACTAGTAACGGGAGGATTTACAGCCATAAAAATTCTTAACATTATTGATATCGTGTTAACTGTTTTTGGAATTATAAGCGTATTTTCTGTTATGATTGGCATTATAAGTGATGAAATGTATGCACCAACATTTTTCTTCTTTGTTTTAATAGCTATTGTTTTTGCGTTACTTGGTGTAAGAATATACTATCTAAAAAGCATCAATGATATGATTCACTGCTTTACATATTCTGTTCAATCAATGTATCCTGCTCTTGGCATGTCAAACTTTGTAACAGTTATGCTGTTTATTTCGGGAGGAATTCAAGTATTCGGTGCATTGTTTTCAGGAACTCTTTCAAGCTGGTGCAGTGCATTGTCAACAATAGGCTTTGCACTCATAATAATTAAATACAATGCATTAACCGAGTATATGAGAAAAGAATACTATAAGCCTTAAATAAGTAAAAATAAACCCGCACTGTGTGCGGGTTTTGTTATTGTTTTCAAGGGAGTTTGAGGGAATGCTTTTTCAAAAAGCATTCCCTCAAAAAATCTTATTCTTCTGTTTTTTCTACTTCTTCAAGGGCGTCCTTGCGGGAGAGGTTAATTCTGCCCTTATCGTCAATCTCGATAAGCTTAACCTTGATTACGTCGCCAATGTTTACAACGTCCTCAACCTTTTCTACTCTCTTTTTATCAAGCTTGGAGATGTGAACAAGTCCTTCCTTGCCGGGTGCAAATTCAACAAATGCACCGAAGGTCATAAGTCTTGTAACAGTACCTGTGTAAACAGTACCTACAACGGGGTCAAGAGCTATTGCGTTGATCATATCGAGAGCCTTATAAGCTGCATCCTTTTCAACTGCCGCGATGAAGATGCTTCCATCGTCTTCGATATCAACCTTGGCGCCTGTATCTGCACAAATCTTCTGAATAACCTTACCGCCCTTACCGATAACCTCGCTAATCTTTTCAGGGTCAATCTTGGTGGTAATCATCTTGGGTGCCCATCTTGATACGTCCTCGTGAGGTGCGGGGATAGCCTTGAGAATTACCTCATCGATGATGTGATTTCTTGCAACGTGAGTAGTTTCAAGAGCGTTCTTGATAATTTCGGGTGTAAGACCGTCAATCTTAAGGTCCATCTGGATAGCGGTGATACCTTCCTTGGTACCTGCTACCTTGAAGTCCATATCGCCGAAGAAGTCTTCAAGACCCTGAATGTCTATCATGGTCATCCATCTGTCGTCCTCGGTGATAAGACCGCAGGAGATACCTGCAACGGGAGCCTTAATCGGAACACCTGCATCCATAAGTGCAAGGGTTGAACCGCAGATTGATGCCTGTGAGGTAGAACCGTTAGAGGAAACAACCTCGGATACAAGTCTTATTGCATAAGGGAATTCTTCAACTGAAGGAACAACGGGCTCAAGAGCTCTTTCTGCAAGTGCGCCGTGACCGATTTCACGTCTACCGGGGCCTCTTGATGCCTTAGCCTCACCTACAGAGTAAGCGGGCATATTGTAGTGGTGCATATATCTCTTGAATTCTTCATCGTCAATACCGTCGAGCATCTGCTGGTCGGATACAGAGCCGAGAGTTGCAACGGTAAGAACCTGAGTCTGTCCTCTTGTGAACATACCCGAGCCGTGAGTTCTCTGGAGAAGTCCTACTTCTGCCGCAAGGGGTCTCATCTGGTCCATTCTTCTTCCGTCAACACGCTTTTGCTCATCAAGAAGCCAACGTCTTACAACGTACTTCTGGAGCTTGTACATACACTCGTTGATCTGAGCGGTCATTGCATCGTCCATTTCGGGATAGATTTCTCCGAAATGCTCGAATACGTCGGCATATACTACCTGAAGTCTGTCGTCACGAACAGTCTTGTCATCGGTATCGAGAGCAGCCTGAACTGCCTCCATAGCGTAAGCCTTGATAGCTTCGAAGAGGTCGTGGTCAACCTCGCAAGAGGGATACTCGAACTTAGGCTTACCAATTTCTGCAACAATAGAGTTAATAAATTCAACTATCTCGCAGTTAACCTTGTGAGCCGCCATAATAGCGTCGTACATATCCTTGTCGGAAACTTCCTTAGCACCTGCTTCGATCATTACAACCTTCTTTGCAGAGGAAGCAACGGTAAGCTCGAGGAGGCTCTTTTCGCGCTGTGCCTTTGTGGGGTTCATAACGAATTCGCCGTCAACAAGTCCTACGAAGGTACCTGCGATAGGTCCGTTCCAGGGAATATCGGATATGGAAAGTGCAATAGATGCACCAATCATAGCGGTAATTTCGGGTGAGCAATCGGGGTCAACCGACATAACTGTAAGGGAGAGACATACGTCGTTTCTCAAATCCTTGGGGAAAAGAGGACGAACGGGACGGTCGATAACACGGGAGGTAAGGATAGCCTTTTCTGTGGGTCTGCCTTCTCTCTTAAGGAAGGAGCCGGGGATCTTACCTACAGAGTAAAGTCTTTCTTCGAAGTCTACCGAAAGAGGAAGAAAGTCGATACCGTCACGGGGCTTAGCGGATGCTGTTGCAGTTGCAAGAATGGTGGTGTCACCGTATCTTACAAGGGCTGAACCGTTTGCGAGCTGTGCGATTTTTCCTGTCTCTACAACGAGAGGTCTGCCTGCGATTTCGCAGCTGAACGTTTTGAAATTCTCAAACATTTCTTTTATTCCTTTCTTTATCACGGCACTCTCGGTACAGATTAGCATAAAATAAAAAGTCGAACGGAGTTCGGCACTTTATTTCGTGCTAATCGGATGATGCACCGAGGTGCTTATTTTGCTTTTTACAAGAATTCCCCACGCAAGAAGTAACTCCTTGCGTGGAGAAAAACCTGAACTCGGTTTACTTTCTCAAACCAAGCTTTTCGATGATATCACGGTAACGGTTGATATCCTTCTTCTGCAAATATGCAAGAAGGTTTCTTCTGTGACCTACCATCTTAAGAAGTCCGCGACGGCTGTGATGATCCTTGTCATTCTTTTTCAAATGCTCTGTAAGATTGTTGATTCTGCTGGTGAGAATAGCAATCTGTACTTCAGGAGATCCAGTGTCCTTCTCATTGGTGCGATAGCTCTCAATGATACTCTGCTTCAATTCTTTCTGCATTATGTTCACCTCCATAATTATTTCGCCGTAACTCGGTTGCGGTCCGGTGAAACCCCGAGCAAGTCGGAATAAAAACGCCGTAACTGAGCAACGGTCATACCTTTGCAGTACAGCACATTATATCATACCATTCAAGATATGTAAAGTCTTTTTTGTAAAAAAACTCCTGCTTGTTCACAAAAAGTTTACAACATTTTTAGCACTCTCTTGACACGAGTGCTAAAAATCGACTTGACAAACGGAAATTTAGTGGTAAAATAAATACGTAAATAAACGAAACGTTTATTTACAATGAAAATTTAAGATTGAAGAATGAATAATTACGGACAATTTTGCCAGAGCAAAATTCACAATCAATTATAATTTCGCATTCAGCGAAAATTTCCTTAATTCTTCAATATTCAATATTCATTATACATTTACCACTAAAAGGAGCGTAATTATGAGCGACATCAAAAAAGGCGGTATTTCAGTTCAAACAGAGCATATATTCCCTATCATAAAGCGTTGGCTTTATTCGGATAAGGAGATATTTCTCAGAGAGCTTGTATCGAATGCAAGTGACGCTATAACGAAGATGAAAAGACTTATATCCCTTTCAGAAGCCGTTGACGACGGCAAGGGATATAAAATTGAGGTTATACTCGACGAGGAGAAAAAGACTCTTACCGTAAAGGATAACGGTATCGGTATGAGCGAGGAGGAGGTTGAGCGTTATATCAACCAGATAGCTCTGTCCGGTGCTCTTGAATTCATCGAAAAGTATGAAAAGGAAAACGACGACAGCGGTATCATCGGTCATTTCGGTCTGGGATTTTATTCAGCATTTATGGTTGCCGACAAGGTAGAGATAATCACAAAGTCCTTTACCGATGCACCTGCAGTTCATTGGACCTGCAACGAGCTTGGAGAATATGAGATGGAGCCATCCGACAGAACAGAGCGAGGCACCGACATTATTCTTCACGTAACGGAGGATGAAAAGGAATTTCTCAAAAAAGAGATCCTTTCTTCTATTCTTGACAAATACTGTGCATTTATGCCTACCGAGATATATTTCGGAGGCGAGGAAAAGCCCATTAACGAAACAAATCCTCTGTGGCTGAAGAATCCTTCCGAATGCAAGGCGGAGGAGTACACCGAGTTTTACCGCAAGGTGTTCGCCGACTTCAACGAGCCTCTCTTCTATATTCACATCAACGCAGACTACCCTCTCAACTTCAAGGGGATCCTCTTCTTCCCCAAGCCCTCTCACGAGTTTTCCAATATGGAGGGACAGGTAAAGCTTTACTACAATCAGGTGTTTGTTGCCGATAACATAAAAGAAGTAATTCCCGAGTATCTTCTCACAATGAGAGGTGTTCTTGACTGTCCCGAGCTTCCCCTCAACGTATCACGCTCATATCTTCAGAACAGCGGATACGTATCGAAGATTTCAGCTCATATAGTAAAGAAGGTTGCGGATAAGATAAACTCCCTCTTCAATACCGAGCGTGAGTCCTTTGAGAAAATGTGGGATGACCTTAAGCCCTTTGTTGAATACGGCTCTATGAGGGATAAAAAGTTTCTTGACAGAGTCAAGGATTCGGTAATCTATAAAAAAGCCGACGGCGGCTACGTAACCCTCAAGGAGTACACAGAAAAGAATACCAAGGAGGCGGGCAAGGTCATCTACGCCACCGACAAGGTACAGCAGTCGCGATATATTTCTCTTTTCAAGGACGAGGACATAGACGTGCTTCTTCTCGACTCCATAATTGATTCACAGTTCATCACTCACCTTGAGCAAGAAAACAAGGACGTGAAGTTCGTAAGATGCGACTCCGACGTCGCCTCATCTCTTAAATCCGAGAGCGAGACCACAGAAAACGAGGTTTTGAAGGAGCTTTTCCGCGAAGCGATAGACAAGGAGAATACAGAAATTGCCTTTACGTCTCTCAAAAATGAAGGCACTCCCGCTATGATAACTCTCGACGAGCAGAACAGACGTTTTTCGGATATGATGAAGCTTTACAGAATGGGTGATATGCCGATAGACGAGGTGCCCGAAAAGCTTGTTGTAAACGTAAAGAACCCCCTTGTTGAGAAAATCTCGTCACTTCTTGCCACTCCCGATAAGCGTGATATGGCAAGGAGTCTTGCAAAAGAGGTTTATATGCTTGCCCTCATTTCTCACAGAGCGCTGAGTGAAAAGGAGCTTGAAAATTTTGTAAATATGAACGTTGACCTATTGACAAAAATGTAGACCTGTGCTAAAATAGTGACACACAAAGGGGAGCTCACCAGAGTGGGCTGAGAGGGGACCTGTGCGGTCCTGACCCATGAACCTGATGCGGGTAATGCCGTCGTAGGAAACATATAGTTTTTTATGATTAACAAAATCGCAGAGGGTTTCCCTTTGCGATTTTTTTATTCAAAGGAGAAACTTTATGAAAACAAACGCAATCAAAAAAATGGTGACGTCTGCCATAATGGCAGCCCTTGCAGTAATTCTCACCTGGGTTGAAATACAGGTAGGTCCTGCAGGCGGCTCCATCAACATCGTTATGGTGCCCATAATCCTTATCGCTTACCGATACGGAGTGAGTTGGGGCATCGGCACAGGACTTGTAGTGGGTCTTGTGAAGTGTATTATCGGCGGAGGCATCGGTTGGGGACTTCCCTCGATTCTTCTCGACTACGTGCTCGCTTACGGTGCGGTAGGTCTTGCCGGTGTTACAAGAAAAATGAAATTCGGTCTTCCCATCGGCGCTCTTGTCGGTGCGATTGCACGATTCGCTATTCACTTCATAAGCGGTGTAACTATTTATGCAATTGC
The DNA here is from genome assembly GCA_045594565.1 of Eubacteriales bacterium. Taxonomy (GTDB): domain Bacteria; phylum Bacillota; class Clostridia; order Oscillospirales; family SIG627; genus RGIG6353. The sequence goes on along the minus strand of JAZNYT010000091.1, from coordinate 3,240 downwards.
CACTGCAACAGAAATTGCAGGTATTGTCACCTCAAACGCGGTACTCTACTCTATAGTTTACAACGGACTTTATATGCTTCCCTCCACGGTTATTGTGGTAATAGTTTCCTTCATTATAATGAAGCCCGTTGATAAATATTTCAAGAATAGCAAGTAATAAAAAAGACTCCTTTGTCATACAATATGGCAAAGGAGTGATTTTTTTGAGTTCAACTATAAAAAGACTTATTGTATGTCTTACAATACCGCTGGGCGTTGGCGCTCTTTCGGCGCTTATTTCTATGGGAGCAATGGACACCTTCAAAAATTTGAATCAGCCTCCCCTCTCCCCGCCCGGATGGCTTTTCCCCGTGGTGTGGACGTTTCTTTATCTTCTTATGGGCTTCTCTCTGTTTCTTGTTACCGGAATGCCAAGCTCCACCGATAAAACGCAGGGAATTCTGCTTTTCGCAATTCAGCTTTTCTTCAACTTTATGTGGAGCATTTTATTCTTCAATTTAGAGCTTTACTTCTTTTCGTTTATATGGCTGGTGGGACTTTGGGCGCTTATCATACTTATGATTACGGAATTCAAAAAGGTATCTCCACTTGCGGCTTATATCAATATTCCCTATCTTTTATGGGTAACCTTTGCAGGATACCTGAATTTAGCGATTGCACTCTTAAATTGAAGTAAAAAGTAATAAGTAATGGTAAGAAGTAATGACATTTTTGCATTAAGCAAAATTCACCATTAATTATATTTTGCCTATTATCTAAAAAAGAGCCTTTCGGCTCTTTTTTCTTAGTCTTCCCAATAAGGAAGCTTTATTCCTTTTCCTGTCTTAACAGCGTTGCGGTAACAACGTGCTGTAACCGCGATATCCATAATACCTGCTCCAACGGCGTTGAAGTAGATTATCTCATCGTCGTTTTCACGGGGTGCTTTTTTGCCTGCAAGGATCTCACCAAGCTCTGCATGAAGCTCCTCGTCACGGAAAAGTCCGTCACGCCACATAAGAGCAACGGTGCTTATCATACGGTGCTTTACGTTTTCCCAGTAGTCAACTACTACCTTACTTGCGCGTTTAACACATTCGTTGTCAACCTCGTAGTCTGCCATATTCATAACGAGAGCGCCTTTTTTAAGCCATTCGCCCTTGATGAAAGGCTCTGCCGCAAGGGTAACACAGTCGATGATGTCGCTGTCTCTTACAGCACTTTCGACGTCCTGAGTGGGGATAGCTTCAAGCTGGGGAAACTTCTCGGCACAAAGCTTCGCAAAGCGCTCCGAGCTTTCGGGTCTTATATCGTATATGTAAAGCTTCTTGATAGTGGGTCTTGCGATAAGAGCCGCTTCAAGCTGAGTGGGGGCCTGTGCACCTGCTCCGCAGATGGTCATAACGGAGGCATCGCTCTTTGCAAGGAGCTTTACCGCAACACCGCCCGATGCGCCTGTTCTCATGGTGCTTACCGCAGTTCCGTCGGCAACACAAAGAGGAAGCTTTGTATCCGGGTCGTTAAGAATAACGGTAACACTTGCACGTGGAAGACCCTTCTTGTAGTTCTGAGGTCCACTACCTATCCACTTAATACCTGCCATATCGTATTCACCGCCGATATAACCGGGCATAGCGTTAATTCTTCCGAGAGTGTTCTCGTCCTCAACAGTCTCTCCCCAACGCATTACGCACTTACCGGGGGCAATAATGTCTCCTTCTGCGTTAAGAACGTATACTCGCTCAACGTCATGAATTACTTCCTTCATGTCGCCTGCACCAAGCTCGTTCATAGCTTTGTTATTCAAAAATAAAATATCGTGATTCATGCTTTTTCTCCTTTTTTACAATATCATACAGATTATACCACCCTTCTTGATAACTGTAAACAATATCATAAATTGCTCTTGCTATATTTTGAAAGTTGTGGTAAACTATATAGGGTGGTGAAAAAAATGGAGCTTTTACAGCTAAGATATTTTTACGAAAGCGCTGCAAACGAAAGCTTTGCAGAAACGGCAAAGAAATATATGGTGCCTACCTCATCGGTATCGGCATCGGTAAAGAGGCTTGAAGAGGAGTTGGGGTGTCAGCTTTTTGATAGAGGAAGTAACAGAATAATTCTTAACTCCGACGGGAAAAAGCTTCAGCGCTCACTCTGTCTTGTTTTTCAGGAGCTTGACGAAAGGGTACGTGAAATTTCAAGCAAAGCAGAGGACGTGAGAGAGATAAAGATGCTGGTACGTGCCATGAGACGGGACGTTACCGAGCATATAATAAACTATAGCAAGATAAACCCGAGGGTCTCCTTTAAGACTGTTTTTGATTTCAGAGAGAATGATTTTGAAAATTATGACATAATAATAGATGAAAGCAGTCCCAGATACGCAGAATACGATAAATTCGAGCTTTTGAATATAAAAATAAGAATGAAGGTATCAAAATCAAGTCACCTTGCGGGAAAAAGCCTCACTATGAAGGAGCTTGCCTCCGAGCCGTTTCTTTCCCTCGGAGAAGAAAGTAATATGCACAAAATGCTTATAAGCTCCTGCAAGAATTCGGGGTTCGCCCCCGACATTGCGGTTATGTCAAACGATATCGCCTGTCACGAAAGACTTATTGAGGCAGGACTTGGGATAGGACTCGGCAGAGAGGAGCTTTCTGATAATACCGTTTTTCTGAACGTTCTGGATTTCAACGAAAGATATTCGGTGTGGGCGTACTACAAAAAAGGCTCCTACTACGGAAACGTTAAAGATTTTCTTGACTATCTTCGCGCAAATAAAGGAAAGATTTAAAATATTTTAATAAAAATCATTTTTTATATTGACATTTTGAAAGTTTTGTACTATAATCTATGAGTACGAAAAATGCGGCGTTAGCTCAGCTGGATAGAGTGTTTGGCTACGAACCAAAAGGTCAGGGGTTCGAATCCCTTACGCTGCGCCAAGAAAAAAAGACAGATGCTTTAGTATCTGTCTTTTTTTCTTTAGATGTTATGAAGGGATTCGAACACTGAGAGGGTAATTTCCGTTAAGAAAAGAGTCCGGTGGACTCTTTTTAGGAAATTGTGCGAGGATTTGTAATCCGAGCAACACAGACACGTAGTGGCTGTATCCCTTACGCTGCGCCAAACAAAAATACCACCCAATAGGGTGGTATTTTTCAGCCTGTCGAAAAAAGCCCATCTCAATATAGTGAGATGGGCTTTTGGAATGTAAAAATGTTTTTTAAGAAGTGAAATAAAGAATAAAGCGAAGGA
>JAZNYT010000090.1:0-15625 GCA_045594565.1 Eubacteriales bacterium | reverse complement strand
ACTTATAAACCACAAAGTAAAAAAACCTTGAAAACCCCCTTAAAATCGGGGGTTTTTTTGATGTGAAAAAAAGTATGATATATTATTATATCGATTTTTGTGCAATTTTACAAAATTTATATTTTAACTCGAAAAAAACCGCCTCGTTAACATTTTGTTAATATGTAAAATACTGTTAATATATATATAATAGTGTAATCAAATATGGTCATACTTGACAAAATCGGGTGTTAATGATATACTTTATCAGTAAAATACTCAAACTGGACTATTTTGTGAACAGTTTAAAATCTGTGTATCGAATTTAGTCTGAAATAGTGCTTTAAATTAGCTATTTTGACCGTTTTTGACGGCGTGTGTGTCGGACACGTCGAAGATGATTTCGGACAGTGTTAGAGTAAATCAACCCAAAACTTTCAGGAGGAAAAGTAATGTTTAGATCGCTTTTTTCAAGATCCCTTGCAGCTTTCTTGGTTATAGTGATGCTTGCCACTCAGCTTGGCACAGTAGCATTCGCCGAGACTGTTGCCGGAACCTTGCCTGTAAACACAGGTGAAAAGACGGCAGAGGAAGAGCTTGCGGAGGTTAAAGCTCTGCTTTCAGCATTGAGCTATCAGGAGTACCTTGAGGAAATAGAGGTACCTCAGAACGGTAAGGATGATATTTTCCTTACAAGTGCAGACGTGGTTGCCGATAAGACCACCGAAGACGTAAGACTTCTTAATGCGGAGGAGCTCGGAGCAGAGCTTACCGCGAAGTATGCTTCTCAGATAGAGATTACCCAAAAGATGACGAAGAACGTTGCAGGTAAGACAGAGGAGCACAATAAATACAACAAAAAATACCTTGAGGAGCTTGTTTCTGATGCAAAGGCAGGAATGGCTGACGTTGAAGGCGTATTACTTACGACCGCATCGTCCGAGCTTACCTTCGCATTTAACATTGAAGCAGCTGGATTTTACAACTTCGAGGTAGAGTATATGGCTGCTTCCGCAAGTTCAAATAACATTGAACGTGCATTGATGGTAGACGGCGCATATCCTTATTCGGAGACAAGATCCATATCTTTCGTAGGAACATGGGTTGATGAATACGACACAAGATTTGACCGTGGATTTCTTCACGACATCAACGGTAATGAAATAAAACCGGCAAAAGCGGCTCGCCCCACCTGGTCTAAGCGTTTTGTTTACGATACGACAGGTTATTATCAAGAGCCTCTTAAGTACTATCTCGGACAGGGCGAACACACAGTTACCATAAACGGTATCAAAGAAGGTATGATCGTTAAATCCGTCAGAGTATACTTCAGCGATGGTCAGAAGACCTACGCAGAGGTTGAAAAGGAATATGCAAGCAATGGTTACAAGGCAGCGTCTTCCGTTAAGCCTATCAAGTATCAGGCTGAGCATGCATACCGTACTTCTGACCAGTCAATATATGCAGTTACCGACAGAACTTCTGCAGCAAACGAGCCTCAGGATGCTTCTAAAGTCTTCCTTAATACTATAGGCGGAAACAAGTGGCAGTCCAATGGTCAGTGGATCGAGTGGGAAATAGAAGTTCCCGAAGACGGACTTTATCAGATTGCAACACGTTTCAAGCAGGACACTCTTGCAGGTATGTTCGTTTCTCGTAGAATCTACATAGACGGCGAAGTTCCTTTTACTGAAGCGAACGACGTTTCCTTCAACTACGATTCATCCTGGCAGACTCAGTTCCTTGGAATCGATTCACAGGACAAGAAGGGCAATACCATCATTGCTCCCTTCAACTTCTACCTTACAAAGGGTAAGCACGTTGTTAAGATGGAAGTAGTTCTCGGCGATATGGCTGAAATACTTCGCGAAGTTGACGAGTGCATGGTAAACATCAATAATTACTACCTTAAAATTATAATGGTTACCGGACCTAACCCCGACATCTATCGAGACTATGGTTTCACAGTTCTGATGCCCGACGTTATGAAGGGTCTTGTAGAAGAAGGTAAGCGTCTTACCGATATATCCAAGAGACTTGAAATAATTACAGGTCAGAAGGGTGAAGACTCAGTTCTTCTTGACAAGATTGCTCTTATCCTTGACCTTATGGGTTCAGACGATGACGACGTTGCTCCTAACCTTGGAACCTTGAAGGATAACATCGGTTCACTCGGTACTTGGATTCAGACGGCTCGTTCACAGCCCCTCCTTCTCGACTACATTCAGGTACAGCCCGCTGATAACAAAGAGCTTCCCGAAGCAAATGCAGGCTTTTTCGAAGGACTTAAGTATGAGCTTTCCTCCTTTGTAATGAGCTTCATCAGCGACTATAATAACCTCGGCGCTATGGATAAGTCCGAAAACGACGAAGACCCCCTTCAGGTTTGGATGACAGCAGGTCGTGACCAGGCACAGATCATCCGTTCAATGCTTACAGACTTTACCGCAGAATACGGTGTACCCGTAAACCTCAAGCTTGTTGCAGGCGGTTCACTCCTTCCCGCAACACTTGCAGGAACAGGTCCTGACGTATCCATCCAGAACACATCCGATACGTGTATCAACTACGCTATCAGAAGTGCCGTTCTTCCTGTAACAAATATGGAAGGAATGGACGAGGTAAGAGAGAGATTCAGTAAGACTGCAATGATTCCTCTTACTCTTTACGATGAGGTTTACGGACTTCCCGAAACAGAAACGTTCAGCATGCTCTTCGTAAGACTTGACGTATTTGCAGAGCTTGATATGAAGATCCCCAAGACTTGGGATGACCTTTATGCAATTCTTCCCGTACTTCAGTCCAACAACCTTCAGGCAGGCTTCCCCTCCAACCTTGCAGGTACCACAATGCTTATGTACCAGAAGGATGAGCCTATGTACAAGGACGCGATCAGCGAGGAAGAAATGGTAGCAGCAGGCTTTGATGCCAAGGATGCATATCTCACACGCGGTATGCAGATAAACCTTGATTCCAACACCGCTCTTGACTGCTTCAAGGAAGTTTGCGAATACTTCACAATGTATTCATTCCCCTTGACATTCGACTTTGCTAACCGTTTCAGATCAGGTGAAATGCCTATCGCGGTTTCAGCATATACTTCATACAACCAGCTCCAGATTTTCGCTCCCGAAATCAGCGGACTTTGGAAGATTACACGTCTTCCCGGTACTGCAACCTATAAGACCGATGAAAACGGAGATATAATCTACAATGCCGAAACAGGCGAAAAGGAAATCGAAAGCATCAACTACAATTCAGTTTCCGCTGTATCCTGCGTAATTATGATGAGGGGTGCATTGGGAGACGAAGAAAGATCCTGGAAGTTCATGAAGTGGTGGACAGACGAGTACGCACAGACCACCTACGGTAACGAGCTCGTAACCCTTCTCGGTCCTTCAGGACAGTATGCAACCGCTAACCTTGCAGCTCTTGAAAATCAGCCTTGGTCACCCGAAGTTCTTGCAGCGCTTCGCGACCAGTTTAATAACCTTGCGGTAACTCCCGAAATGCCCGGTGGTTACATCATTACACGTTACGTAAACTTTGCATTCCTTGCAGCATACAACGAAGATGCAAACCCTGTTGAAGAAATGCTCAGCTACATCGACGTAATCAACGCAGAGCTTTCAAGAAAGCGCGAAGAATTCAATCTGCCTACTCTTGAAGACTTCAAAAAGTCTTAAAGAACTGCCGCAGTAAAAAAATTGAAAAGGAGAAAAATCAATGGCTAATACAAAAGCGGCGGTTGCCAAGAAGAAGCCCGTTTCGGTTCACGAAATGACAAAGGCTCAGTACACGTGGAATGAGATGAAGAAGAACTACGTAGCATATCTGCTTCTTGCTCCCTTCTATCTTATCTTTACGGTATTTACGGTTGCTCCCGTTATATTATCAGTTATCATCAGCTTAACAAACTTCAATATGCTGGAATTCCCCGATTTCGTTTTTATGGACAACTACGTAAGACTCTTCCTTGATGACGATATCTTCCTTCTTGCCCTTAAGAACACTTTGATATTCGCAGCAATCACAGGACCTGTGTCCTACCTCTTATCACTTATGTTTGCGTGGTTTATCAACGAGCTCTCTCCCAAAATGAGAGCTCTGGTAACCCTCATATTCTACGCTCCCTCTATTTCGGGTAACGTTTACCTTATCTGGACAACACTTTTCTCTGGTGACCAGTACGGTCTTGTTAACGCGTTCCTCATAGACACAGGCGTAATCAGCACTCCCATTCAGTTCTTCACTAACACAAGCTACATAATGCCTCTTGTAATCATAGTAGCTCTGTGGACCAGCCTTGGTACGTCCTTCCTTTCCTTCATCGCAGGTTTCCAGGTAGTAGACAGAAGCCTTTATGAAGCAGGTGCGATGGACGGTATTAAGAACAGATGGCAGGAGCTCTGGTCTATAACACTTCCTTCAATGAAGCCTCAGATGATGTTCGGTGCGGTTATGTCTATCACATCTTCCTTCGGTTTCGGAGGCGTTATTACAGCACTTGTTGGTTTCCCCAGCCCTGATTACTGCGCACACACTATCATGCACCATCTTGATGACTACGGCGGACAGCGATTTGAAATGGGTTATGCATCAGCAATCGCAACAGTCCTCTTCTTCATGATGATAGGAAGTAACATGGTAATTAAAAAACTTTTGTCGAAGGTAGGTCAGTAGTATGTCAAAGCTTAGAATTAAAAAACATAATCATGCTCTCAACCGTTCTTTCGCAGGAGACCTCAGTATCAACGGCGTATTGCTCGTCTTTGGTGTATTCATGTTCTTCCCTATGTACTATACAATAGTACAGGCTCTTAAGCCCTTGAACGAGTTGTGGATGTTCCCCCCCAGACTTTACGTAGTTAACCCCACAATGAAAAACTTTACCGACCTGTTCCAGTTGATGTCTACCTCTTGGGTTCCGTTCTCAAGATACATATTCAACACGGTGTTCATCTCTACACTTGGTACGTTCGGTAACGTTATGCTTTCTTCTTTCGCAGCTTATTCACTTGCTAAAATCAAGTTCCCCGGAAGAAAGTTCCTCTTCAACGTAATCGTTTATTCACTCATGTTCAACACAACAGTTGCTGGTATTACAAACTTTATTACTATGTCAGCACTCGGATGGGTTGATACATATTTCGCAATTATCGTTCCCGCTATGGGTTCAACAATGGGTCTTTACCTTATGAAGCAGTTCATGGAAACCTCCGTTCCCGATTCAGTTCTTGAATCAGCCCGTCTTGACGGTGCTTCCGAATGGCACATTCTCTGGACTCTGGTTATGCCCATGGTTAAGCCTGCTTGGCTCACACTTATTATCTTCTCCTTCCAGGGACTTTGGAATCAGGGCGCATCGGTTTACGTATTTAGTGAAGAGCTTAAGACCTTCCCCTATGCGATAAGCCAGATAGTAACAGGTGGTATTGCCCGTGCAGGTGCTTCCGCCGCTTCTACCGTTGTTATGATGGTAGTGCCTATCACAGTATTCGTCATTTCACAGAGTAACGTCATCGAGACGATGTCATCGTCCGGTATGAAGGATTAAGGAGGTAAAGAAATATGAAAAAATTCAGAATTATTCTTTTAGCCCTCCTTGTTGCCCTCATGGTAGCGCCCAGCATTCTTGCTGCAGTGCCTTACGCAACCTACACATATGACATCGACGGCTTTATGGCTCTTTCACCTGATGCTTACGTTCCCGACAGACTCATCGACTCCGATGACCTTACACTCGCGACTAAGCTCAATAGCCCTAAGGACATTTTCGTTGACTCTCACGAAATGGTTTACATCGTTGACACGAAGAATAACCGTGTAATTGTTGTAAACGAAAACTGGGAAACACAGTTTGGTATTTCCGCTTTCTATAATGAGCATGGTGTATACGACACACTTTCCGCTCCCGAAGGCGTGTTTGTAAACGAAATTGAAATTTACGTTGCAGACTCACAGAACCACAGAATTGTTGTTTTCAACAGGGAAGACGGTTCTTTCAAGAGAATCATCCCCGAGCCCGAAAGTGACGTATTCCCCGAAGGACATATCTACACTCCCGTTGCAGTTGCAGTTGATACTGCGGGAAGAATCTACGTAGTATCCTCGACAACAACCTATGGTGTAATTTCAATGAATGCCGATGGTACATTCCTTGGATTCCTCGGTGCTCAGAAGACTACTCCCTCAGCTCTTGACATTTTCTGGAGAAAGTTCCAGACAAAGGCACAGAGAGCCCAGAGCACACAGTACGTTCCTACAGAGTACAACAATCTTACAATTGATGACGTAGGATTCATCTACGTTACAACCTCTACTATTGATTCAGGCTCACAGCAGGACGCTATCAACAATAAGGATAAATCAGCCGACTACGCTCCCGTTAAGAAGCTTAACCCCTCAGGACAGGACGTTATGAACCGTAACGGTTTCTATCCTCCCTCAGGTGAAGTTATGGTTCAGATGACCGAAATGGAAGGCTATAATATCACAGGTCCTTCAAAAATCATCGACGTAGCACTTGGTCCGGCAGGAATGTGGTCAATCATCGACGAAAAGAGAAGTAAGATATTCACCTACGACCAGGACGGTAAGCTTCTCTACATATTCGGCGATAAGGGCTCACAGCTCGGTAATATCGCAAACATTCAGTGTATCGCTTACAAGGGCGACGAGCTTGTAATCCTTGATAAGTCCAATGATACAATCACCACCTATAAGAGAACAGAGTACGGTGACCTTCTCGTTGAAGCTCTCCGCAACACAGAAGACAGAAAGTACGACCAGGCAGTTGTTTACTGGGAAGCAATTCTCCAGCGTAACTCCAACTTCGATATGGCTTACATCGGAATCGGTGATAGCTACTTCCGCCAGGGAAGATACGACGAAGCTATGGAAATGTACAAGTATGCACATGCTGTTGAAAAGTACTCCAACTCCTTCAAGCAGATAAGAAAAGCTTGGATGAGTGACTGGATTCTCGTTATTCCCCTTGTAATCATTGTATTCTTCTTCCTCCTTGCCAAGTTCTTCAAGTATGCGAACAAGGTAAACGTAGCAGGACAGAAGATGAAGGACAAGAGAAGCTATAAGGAAACACTCCTTTACGCTTGCCACATAATCTTCCATCCCTTCGACGGCTTCTGGGATATGAAGCACGAAAAGCGAGGAAGCATGGCTGCTTCTCTTTCAATAGTAGTATTTACTATTATCGGATTTATCTACAGCTCTTCGGGTACGGCTTACATTCACGCTCCCGAAACCGAAGGACTCAGCTATATCGGAGAAACACTCGGTGTTCTTATGCCTTACATTCTCTGGTGTATCGCTAACTGGTGTCTTACCACTCTCTTCGAGGGTGAAGGCAGCATGAAGGACATCTTCATGGCGACCGGTTATGCAATGCTTCCCATTCCTATGATGATGATCCCTGCTACCGCGATATCCAACGTTCTTCTTTTAGAAGAAGGTTCGGTTATCACACTTATCAACTCAATCGGATTTGTATGGGCAGGCTTCCTTATCTTCTTTGCAATGAGCGTTATCCACGACTACGCGCTTGGTAAGAACGTTATTACATGTATCGGTACTATCATCGGTATGGCAATAATCATCTTCCTTGGCGTACTCTTCTCAGGACTTGTAGCAAAGATTGTTTCGTTCGTTTCTAACGTCTACATCGAGCTTTCGTATCGATTATAATAAGAACAGGAGGATTAAAATGAAAAATATAAAATTCATTGCGATGATGCTTGCATTCATTATGATGTTTGCGACCATATCATCCGTAGTAACACTTCCTGTTCTCGCAGACGAGACTGAAGCTCCCGAGGCGGAGACAACAACCGAAGAGACAACGGAAGAAACCGAAGAGACCGAAGAGGAGGCAACAACAACTACCAATTCGGTACTCAGCGAAGACTATGAAAACAAAAAGTACGCGTCCAATGAAGAAAAGCTCGCTACAATGGAGCTTGTTCATTCAGATTTCGGATACGATTTGTATTATCACAAGGAAACAGGTGAAGTACAGGTAGTGAACACCACTACAGGTCAGTACCTTTCCACAAACCCCTATGACATTGCAAATAAGGACAACAAGGCAACAGAAAGAGAAGCACTTCTCAGCCAGCTTATCGTTAACTATAACGATGCAGGTGAGGATAAGGCAATGAACTCTTATGCAAGCGCTGCAGAGCTCAACCAGATAAAGATGAGCAAGATTCGTGGCGGTATAAGAGTAGAGTACACAATCGGACAGGGAACTACCAAGCGTACACTTCCTATGATGATTGAAAAGGCAAGATTTGAAGAATTCGTTCTTGCACCTCTTGCAGAGTCCGGCGAAACAGATATGTATAACAGATTTAAGTCTTACTATCTGTTGAAGGACGCTACTCAGCCCGGTCTTACAGAAAGCGAAATTCAGACACTTTATAACACACTTCCTATTACAAGACAGATGGCAGTTTACGTTATCGACCCCTCTGTTGCGAACGTAGAACGTGAGCTTAAAATGTTTGAAAACTTCATTATGACGTATACAAACTATACTTATGATGACGTTCTTTACGACCACGACCTCACAGGATACACAGGTTCCACAAAGAACCCTGCCGTATTCCGTATGGCACTCGAATACTACCTCACAGAGGACGGTCTTGAAGTAAGACTTCCTGCCCGCGGTATTCGTTACGATGCAAAGCAGTATTCCCTTACAAACATTAAGATTCTTCCTTACATGGGTGCATACAACCAGACAGAGAAAGGTTACGTTGTTCTTCCCGATGGTTCAGGTACTCTCGTAAGATTCGAAGACAGCTCTGCTGATATTGCAACAACAATTACCAACAGACTTTACGGTGAGGACTACTCATTCTATTCGCAGAAGTCTATAGCAAATATGGAAAACTGGACTCTCCCCGTATTCGGTATGGTAGAGAACACAAAGACAGTTGCTTACGAATATGTAACATTGGAAGACGGCACCGCACAGGAAGTTGAAGTAATCGGCGCAGACCCCAAGGGCTTCCTTGCAATTATCACAGAAGGTGACTCTCTTGCAGAGATAACCACAGCTTCCGGTGGTATTCTTAATAAGTACTTTGCAACTTCAGTAAACGTATTCCCCAGGCCCAAGGACACGTATCCTCTTGACGGTATTTCTGTATCAGGACTTACTGCAACATGGACTGTAGAAACAGATAAGAAGTACACAGGTAACTACAGAATCAAGTATATTATGATGGACGGCGAAGAAGCAACCTACGTTAACATGGCAGCTCTTTACCGCAACTACCTTGAAAAGACAGGACAGCTCAAGAGAACAGACAGAGAAGACAGCATTGAGCTCTATCTCGAAACTTTTGGAGCTATCGACACCACAGAGCGAGTTCTCGGTGTTCCTGTAGATGTTAAGAAGCCTCTCACAACCTTTGATAACGCGAAGACAATGATCGAAAGCCTCAAGAAAGACGGTATCGACAACATTTCTATCAAGTATTCGGGTTGGGCAAACGGCGGTCTTGCTTCTACAGCTCCCACAAGAGCTAAGGTAGAAAAGGAAATCGGAGGAAAGAAGGGTCTTATTGATCTCGTAAAATACGCTAGCGACAACGGCGTTAAGATTTTCCCCGACTACGACTTCGTTTACATTTCAAATTTCTCTAACTTTGATAAGTTTGACATCAAGGACGATACAATCAAGACCGTTGACAATCGTTCCGCTGTTCACAGAACCTACGACCCTGTATATCAGTCATTCCTTGATGATAAGAAGCTTATGATCTCTCCTGCTAAGTACAGTGACTTCTACGGATACTTCAAGGATGATTTCAAAGCATTTGGTACCAAGAGCATTTCATTCGGTACACTCGGTTCAGACCTTAACTCTGACCATAACAAGGAAAATTCACTTAACCGCGAAGACTCCAAGGAAAGAGTACTTGAGCTTCTTGCCGAAGTTCAGAAGGACGACTACAGCATTATGGTAAATCAGGGTAACTCTTACGTAGTTGGCTACGCTACAGATATCCTTGACGTGCCCCTTGACAGTAGTAACAGATACGTAGCAAGTGAAGCAATTCCTTTTGTAGGTATGGTATTCCACGGCTACAAGAACTTTGCAGGAACTGCTATCAACCTTGCAGGTGACTTCAACAGCAGTATAATGAAGACCATCGAAAACGGTGCAAGTCTTTACTTCCTTCTTTCTTACCAGAACGCTTCCGTTCTTAAGACAAGCGAGGAATACAACAAGTACTACTCTATCAGATACGATATCTGGTACGACGATATGGTAGAGACCTATAAGCTTGTAAACAAGGTTCTCGGCCCCGTTCAGAATGCTCTTGTAACAGCTCACTCATATAATGACAGAGTTGTTGAAATGACATACGACAACGGAATCACAATTATTCTTGATTACACAGAATCAACTATTACAGTAAACGACGGTAACACCGAGTACACTGTAAACCTTGATAACGACACAGTAACTACAGACGGCGGCGAGGTTACACTTGCCGAGTTTGTAGCAGCATAAGGAAAGGGAGGAGAAAAAATGAACGCAGATGCAAAAGTTATAGTAGCACCGGCAAAGAAGAAAAAGCCGGCGTCACTGGACAGAAAAAAAGCTCGTGCGGGCTGGTGGTTTGTCCTTCCCTTCGTAGCAGTGTTTATCGCAGTATATCTTCCCATCATTTTCGACTCAATAAGATTCAGTTTCCACGAGCTTGAAATTCAGGCAACAGGTGGTTACGACCTTATTTACGTAGGTTGGGATAACTTCCAGGAAGCGCTTTTTGAGGATGCAGGATACGTTACGACGCTTGTTGCAGGTATAAGACAGCTTATACTTGATATCCCCGCAATCGTTATCTTCTCGCTCTTTATGGCGATTATGCTTAACGATAAGATGCCCGGCAGAACTCTTTTCCGTGCAATCTTCTTCATCCCTGTTATTCTTTCTACAGGTATTATTGACTCAATCGACCAGTCAAACTCTATGATGACTTACATGGGCTCATCAGACGGTATCTCAACAGGTGCCGAAGGAAGCCAGACTACCGCAAACGAGATTATTTCAGCAATGGATATTCAAAAGCTCTTTGCGAATATGAAGGTCGGAAAAGGACTTGTTGATTACGTTGCAGGACTTGTAAACGATATTTATAACATAGTAAACCGTTCAGGTGTACAGATGCTTATATTCCTTGCAGGCCTTCAGTCAATCAACCCCGCAATCTATGAATCATGCCGAATAGACGGAGCTTCCTCTTGGGAAACCTTCTGGAAGATAACCTTCCCCATGATTTCACCTATGATTCTGGTAAATACAATTTATACAGTTATCGACTCATTCACATCTGAGTCAAACGGGGTAATGAGGTATATTGATGAAGTTTACAGAAATGCGGCAAACGGACAGGTTCTTAGCTCCGCAATGAGCTGGATGTACTTCCTCATCGTTATTGCGATGATTGCAATTGTTGCAGGTCTTCTGTCAATGTACATATTCTACCAGAGAAGAGACTAAGAAAGGAGGAAATAGTAAATGGATTCACCTAAGATTCTTAAAAACAGCAAAAACAAAATCAAAGTAGATTTTGAAAGAACAAGTCTTGCTGAAAGACTTAAGGCAAAGTACCTTTCTTCGTCCTTTGCAGTACAGGTTGTATGGAAGATTTTCAGATATCTTCTTCTTATCGGTATTTCTTACATTATTATTTTCCCCTTCTTCGTTAAGATTTTCGGTTCCTTTATGAGCCGTGACGACCTTGTAGACGCAACGGTTAGACTTATTCCTAAATACCCAACACTTGATACCTACAAGTACATTATCAGAGAAAACCAGTACTTCACTGCTTTCTTTAACACCTTTGTACTTTCTACACTTTGTGCTTTTGTACAGACTCTTATCTGTTCAATCATCGGATATGGTCTTGCAAAGTTCAAGTTCCGCGGTAACAAGCTTATATTCATGGCAGTTATCCTTACCATGATAGTTCCCCACGACACAGTAAAGCTTTCTATGTATATGAACTTTAAGTTCTTCGATATTTTCGGTATTTACGGCGGCATATCAGAGCTCTTTAATCTCGAAGCATCAAGCATCGACCTTATTAACTCCTACTGGCCTCTCGTAATACTTTCTATCGGTGGTATGGCATTTAAGAACGGTCTTTACATATTTATGATGAGACAGTTCTTCAAGGGTGTACCTGATGAGCTTGAAGAAGCAGCATACATCGACGGTGAAAACGTATTTGGAACGTTTGTTAAGATCATTCTTCCTATTTCTATTCCTATGATGATAACAATCTTCCTCTTCGCTTTCTCTTGGCAGTGGACAGATAACTTCTACACAGACTTGTTCTTTACTCAGTCGGGTGCAATTCTTATGCCTCGAATAGTAAAGGTTCCTTCAAGCCTTTCCGGTGAAGAATTCGCCGCTCAGTCGCTCTATGAGTCGTGTATCACAAATACTTGCGGACTTCTCATTATCCTTCCTCTTCTTCTGTTCTATAGCTACTTACAGAAGTATCTCATTCAGGGTATTGAGCGTTCAGGTATCGTTGGCTAATAAACTTAAAAGAGTTTTCCGTTTGGAAAACTCTTTTTTTGTTTAAAAATAGAAATTTCAAATCACTATATAGAAAAATTCCATTTAATATTTGTAAAATAATGATATAATAAATATAGAAAATAACGATACGAAAGGATAAATTTAATGCTGAGGAACATCAAACGCTCTTTGAAAGACCTGCTCGGCGCAGAGTATATGGCTGCGGTAAAATCAGTCGCTGTTGAGATCAACGGTATGTCTGAATCAGAAGCTGACTTCCTTATAAATGAGGAAGTTGAGTTTTTCCCTCAAGACTATATTGACCGCATGCATAAGATGGCCGAAAAGACAGGCGAAAAGGTTGTAAAAACCTTTGATGACACAATGGAAGGTGCTCCCACCGAGTCGTTTAAGAAAGCAACACATCTTAATGCGGCTCCCATAGGAGGAGTTGGTTGTACACGTATAGGACAGGATGGACGAGCATACCTTATTGCTAAAAGTGAGCACTATCACACCTCACTCGGCCATAACTTCCCCGGTTATAAGCTAATAACCAATGCCCGTAAGCTTGGCATTCTCAATGCAACACACAACAATACAAGAGGCTACATAACAAGACTTGCAGAGCGCAAAATAGTTGCGGCTGCAAACGGTATTAAGGATACCGACAAGAAGCTTGATGCAATTCTCGCTTCCAAGGAGCCTCACGTGCTTAACCGCATTATAAATCTTGAAACAGGAAGCCTTGCAGTTGAGGCGGGTATCAAGATGATGCTTTCTCGTTTCTACAGACTTGACTCTACCTATGACGCACCTAAGTATGAGGGCAAGATTCCCGTATTCTTTGTTATGGAGGATAACAAGGAAGGACTTGCCGCAAACTATCACGGCACAACTATTTTCGCACAGACTCTGCGCGGAATGTGGCCCACATTCTATGAGAAGTGTGTAGAAAAGGACCTTTATAAGGTTGTAAGTGTTAAGAAGAATGACATTGCTGATTTCGAAAAGAAGATAAAGGAATATAACAACGGCAAGTATAAGACCGCAGGCTTCCTTCATGAGATAATTCTTATGAATTACAGCGGTATCCGCTTAACGGTTGAATTCTTACAGGAAGCATATAAGCTTTGTCACGAATATGACACCTTCACTCTCTGCGATGAAATCCAGTCTTGTATGTGGTACGATGGAATGTTCCTTTTCCGTCAGTACGGACTTAACCCCGATTTCTCTATCATAGGTAAGGGATTCCCCGGAGGAGAATATCCTGCAAGTAAGGTAATCACTACCTACGAAACAGACTCCCTTAACCAGTTTGGAGCTCTTGTTACCAATGGACAGGAGGAGCTTGCAAGCCTTGCATATATCATCACAATGGAGTTTGTTGGGGAAAATGGTGAAGAGATTACAAGAATGGGCGAGTATATAACAAAGAGTGTTGCAGCCCTTCCTGCAGAATATCCGAGGCTTCTTGAAAAGCCCGAAGGACTCGGACACCTTGTTGCTATCCACTTCCATTCAGTTGAAAAGGCAGCAGAATTCACAAAACTAATCAACTCCAAGTGTGTTGACATAAGCGCACAGCTCTATAAGGCAGATTGCCCTCCCGGAGCACTTCTCAAGCCTCCGCTTGTTGCAGATGAGAAGGTTGTTGACGTAATGGTTGATAAAATCAAGGAAGCACTTAACGAGTTATAATATCAAAAGGAGACGTAATGTTTTGCGTCTCCTTTTTTTGTCAAAGGTATTGCAGTTTTGAAAACTTTCGTTTATAATAAAATAAAAGGGGAGTGAAAACGTGAAAAGACAGCCTAACAAATATTTCTTTATGTCAATATATACTACGCTAACAGTAACTGTATGCGCATTTATAGTATACTTTATTTTTAATATAGGGACAATTTCTTCAGCAATTGGAAGATTTATTTCTATAATAAATCCTATAATTATAGGATTTGCAATAGCGTATCTTATCAACCCTATTGTAAATTTCTTTGAAAAAAAGGTTTTTGTTTTCAAAAAAGCTAAGAAGGATATGACAAGAGCAAGAAGGTTTATATCGGTACTGCTGGCATACGTATTGGCTCTGCTTCTCCTTTCTGCGCTCCTTTACGTAATTATTCCTCAGCTTTATTCAAGCTTTGAAACCTTTGCAAGCAATCTTACCTCATATCAGGCTGCCCTTGAAAAATGGGCTAATTCGCTTCCCGACGCATCAAGTAAGTATTATGGTATAGTACAAAGATTTGTAAGCGTACTTGACGAATTTGTGGGTATGGCAGTTAAATATATAACAGAGCTTGTACCAAAGGCAATACTCCTTATTAAGGACGTATCGGTTATATTCGTTAATCTCATTCTCTCCATTTTCGTGTCAATTTACATGATTTCCCGTAAGGAGCATCTTATTGCACAGTCAAAAAAGCTTATATGTGCTTTCTTTAACACAAAATGGATACAGAGAATATCCGACTTTTTTGAACTCCTTGATGACTCGGTTGGCGGTTTCATAAAGGGCAAGATTATAGATTCTGCCATAATAGGCGTACTGTGCTATATAGTTATGCTTATACTCAGACTCGACTATGCACTCCTTATAAGCGTTATAGTGGGTATTACGAATATAATTCCCTTCTTCGGACCCTTCATCGGAGCAATCCCGAGCGCTTTCATTCTTCTTATGGTAAATCCCCGAGAGGTAATCCCTTTCCTTATTACGATACTGCTTATCCAACAGCTTGACGGAAACTTCATAGGCCCTAAAATTCTCGGCGGCTCAATGGGTCTCTCTGCTTTCTGGATTCTTGTGGCAATCGTTATAATGAGCGGTCTCTTCGGCTTTGCGGGAATGATTATCGGAGTTCCGATTTTCTCGGTAGCCTACGTTCTTGTCGAAAGGCTTGTAGACAGACGGCTTGCAGTTAAAAATATGCCTGTTGAAATAGAAGAATATTTCCACGATATCCCCGAACCTGAAATTGAAACAACTGAAATAAAAAAAGAAGATTGAGCTGAACCGACCCCCAAAAGTTAGACCAAAATTCTAACGAATGGGAGGTCGGTTTTTTC
>JAZNYT010000089.1:0-5388 GCA_045594565.1 Eubacteriales bacterium | reverse complement strand
CTCGGGGCGCCTGACGGCAAGTTATAAGTTTAGGTGTGCTTCGCACAGTTATGAGTTGTTTTTGTTTGGCAATCATATCATAACGAAAGACGAAGTCTTTCTCATAACTCTAAACTCTAAACTCAAAATTCTCCTCTCTTGCATACTATCAATTTTCAATTGCTTTAAATTCCCAGTGACTTAAGGTAGTCTCTTGAAATCTTTACTGCCTCAAGGGGAGGACGGACTGTGGAGTTGTCCTGTTCTACGATGAGGTATTCACTGCCAACTTCCTCGCAAGCTGCGAGGATTTCGGGGAAGTTTTGTCTTCCCATACCGAGAGGCTCGTAGGAGAATTTGTTATCCTCGAAGGAAAGATTTTTTCCTGCCTTGCCCGATGCATCGATAAGCGCGTAAGCAGGGCCTGCGCCAAGCTCAAGACAGTTGAAGTCCTTGAGGTGAACGACCTCGCAGTAGCCCTTATACTTTTTAAGGTATTCTACAGGCTCGTATCCTGCATATTTAACCCAACAAGTATCGAATTCGGGATTTATGATATCAAGCCCCACTTCATCGAAGATTCTGTCGATAATAAGCTTTCCGCCGATAGGCTTGAATTCAAAATCGTGGTTGTGGTAAAGGAACTTGATGCCGCGCGCCTTGAGAAGCTCGCCAATAGGCTTCACGTCCTTTATAACCTCACGGTATTCCTCCTCAGTGGTAATGCCTCTGAAGGGCATCCAAGGGAGAGCGCAGTACTTTATACCAAGCTTTGTGATGAAGCCCAGAGTGCCTTTCGCATCCTCAGTAAAGCCTGTAGGTGCCTGATGCACCGATACACAGTCAAGCTCGTGCTTGTCGAGAAGTGCTCTTACCTCTTCCGCAGTTTTTTCTGCATAACCGCCTGCGAATTCAACGTAGTCGTAGCCCATCTCCTTTACTTTTCCGAGAGTGGAGTCCATATCCTTTGCAATATCATCTCTTACCGAATAAAGCTGAAGTCCTATTTTGAAATTTTTCATAATTATCACCTCTTGATTTCATTATATACAGAAAGTATTGCTAAATCTACCGAAATATTGCGAGATAAGTGAACAATATTGTCATTTAAGCTCTACGACAGTAACGCCGAAATCGCCTTCGCCGTAAGCTCCCACGTGGAAGTTTTGAACCCTCTTATCACTCTTAAGATATCGCCAGAGAGCCGCACGGAGCGCACCTGTACCCTTGCCGTGAATGAGTGTTACGGAGGATAATGCACCGCGCTTTGCATCGTCGAGGTACTTATCTACCATAAACCAGGCATCGTCTCCCGTCATACCTCGAAGGTCTATTTCTGCCTTAACGTCGGGACGGGATGAGTAGGTGGCGGAGCGCTTTTCCTTCTTCTTTTCAAGCTTCTTTATCTCGGTGAGAAGTCGGAGAGTCTTTTTCTGCACCTTCATAGAGAAGGAGTCGGTCTTTACGGTGATGGAGTCGCCCTGTATTCTTTCGACCTTGCCCTCCTTGCCGATGGTGGTAATGAGAACCACGTCACCGATAACAAGCTCACGGGGCAGCTCTGCCTCTTCTTCTTCGATTTCTATATTGATATTAGATGCCTTTTCGCCGTCGCGAAGCTTTGCGCGAAGGTCGGCACGGGATTTTTCGTATTCAAGGCGGAAGGCTTCCTTATCCTTCTCCTTTTTGAGTCTGTCAAGCTCCTGAAAAACGTAGTCGGAGGCAGAACGTGCCGAGGTAATAACTCTGTTTGCCTCAATTCTTGCTCGGTCAAGCTCGGTTTTCGCCGATTCGAGAAGCTTTTCGCGTTCGGCGGTGGCATTTTCCAGCTTTTCGTGAAGCTCACGCTTCATACGCTCGGCGTCACGCCTTGCCTTCTCGGCTTCAACTCTCGCTTCCTCAAGCTTTTCCACAACGTTTTCAAACTGCTTGTTGTCACTTCCCACAAGCTCACGCGCCTTGCCGATAACCGACATAGGAAGACCAAGCTTTTCTGAAATGAGAAAAGCGTTTGAGCGTCCGGGTGTGCCGATAATAAGGCGGTAGGTAGGACGAAGGGTTTCAACGTCAAATTCACAAGCGCCGTTCTTAACCCCCTCGGTGTCAAGAGCGTATGCCTTAAGCTCGGCATAGTGTGTGGTGGCAATGGTAAGCGCGCCCTTTTCTCTGACGTATTCCAGTATCGCCTGTGCCAGTGCCGCGCCCTCAACGGGGTCGGTACCTGCTCCAAGCTCGTCGAAGAGCACAAGGCTTCTCCCCGAAACCTTCTTCAGCATACTAACAGTGTTTACCATATGAGATGAGAAGGTGGAAAGGGATTGCTCAATAGATTGCTCGTCACCGATATCCGCAAGAACGTTTTCGAATATGCGGAGGGTGGAGGTGTCTTTTACGGGAATTTCAAGGCCTGTCTGCGCCATCATGGCGAAGAGTCCCACCGTTTTGAGGGATACGGTTTTACCGCCTGTATTTGGACCCGTAATAACGAGAGTGTCAAAGTCACCGCCCACTCTTACGTCGATGGGCACTACCTTTTCACGCTCTATAAGGGGGTGTCTTGCGCCGTAAAGGGCTACCTCACCGTCCTCGGTAATTTTGGGTGAAACTGCATCCATAGAGTCCGAAAGCTCGGCACGTGCAAATATTACCGAAAGAGAAACGAGGATATCGTAGTTCAGAACAAGAATCTCGCTCTTTGCCGAAACAAGAGCGGATAGCTCGTAGAGGATTCGCTCTATTTCACGCCTTTCCTCACTCTCAAGTACTCTTATCTCGTTATTCAGCTCAACTACCGAGGAGGGCTCGATAAACACCGTTGAGCCTGATGCGGAGGTATCGTGAACAAGACCCTTGATGTTGTTCTTACATTCTGCTTTAACAGAGAGCACGTAACGGGAGTTACGCATAGTTATTATGTTTTCCTGAAGATATTTGGTGTAGGAGGGAGAGGTGATGTACTTCTGGAGCGCTTCACGAACTCTCGTTCCCGCAACTCTTATCTTTCGCCTTATATCGAAAAGCTTGTCCGATGCATTATCGGCAAGTGCCTCGTCGGATATAAAGGTATCCCGAAGCCTTTCGTCAAGCTCACGGTCGGGTGTGAGCATCGAAAAGCGCTCACGGAGGATTCCTTCCTCACTTGATTCCGCACCGAATGCACGAAGCGCTTTTACAGCGGAAAGGAGAGAGGAGACGTTTATGAGCTCGGGGATAGTGAGCATAGCGCCCTTTGTGGCACGCTCGCAGGCGTCGGAAACGTTCTTTACACCGAAGAAGGAGGGATATCCTTTAAGACTTGCGAGTCTTTTCGCTTCCCCTGTCTCACGAAGAAGCTTCTTGACGGTGTGAATATCCGTCTCGGGAAGTGTGCAGAGTATCTTCTCCTTTGCACCTTCAACAGATGCAAATCTTGCCCACATATCGAGTATTTTTACGTATTCCAGGGTTTTGGAGGCGTGGTAAAAGGCCTCTTTTTGTTTTCTTGTAGTCATTTTTATCCTTTAATAATTTATTAAGTTATCTTTGTAAAATTTAAGTGCTCTCACCGCGCAGTCAAGATGCTCGAGAGAAAAGCGCTCGGCAAGAGTTATAAAGGCGTTTTTCATGCCCTCATCCGAAAAGCGTATGCCGAAGGCTTCCTTAGGGGGAAGGGAGAGCAATCGTGTAATGCCCTCTATAAGAGACCTGCTCACCTTGATACCGTCGTCACGCTCGACGGTCATACAGTCGGAGCATATTATACCGCCCTCGGAGGGGATGAACAGTCCCTCTTTTTTCTTGCCGCAAACCATACATTCGGTGAAGTCGGGGAAAAATCCCAGCGCCGCCGTAAGCCGCAATTCGTATACCGCCTTTATTATATCAACAGGTGAGTCGGGGTTGCCGACGTTTTTCAGAGCGTGGCAGACAAGGGAAAGAATAGATTCCGCATCCTCTCCGTCGAAGGCTGTATCGGAGGCAAGTGAGATAAAGTAGTTCGCAAGGGAGAGCCTTTCGAAATCCACCCCTTGCTTTATAAGATGAATTATAGTGTCGGCAGAGGAGAGAAAAATATTCTCACCCGATACCTTCAGAACGAACTCCGAATAGGTGTAGGGCTGACAAGCGGTAAAGCTTTTATTCTTTATACTCATAATGCCGTGACCGAGGAAGGTGATAACACCTTCCTTCGTCAGTATTTTGACGTAGGCGTGGCTTTCTCCGAATCGGTTTCGGGATAGCACGAGACCTTCAATTTTTTTGTACATATTTAAAAATTTAGGGAGGCAAAGGGAGCCTCCCCGTCCTTTTATTATTCGTCGGTGTTAAGACCGAAATTAGCAATGCTCACAACCGAGTCACGCCAATTCTCTTTAACCTTTACCCAAAGGTTAAGATTTACCTTTGTGCCGAAGAAGGCTTCAAGGTCTTCTCTTGCATAGGTGCCTATCTTCTTCATCATAGCACCGTTCTTGCCGATAATAATGCCCTTGTGTCCTGCCTTTTCGCAGTATATTTCGGCACGGATATCAATGAGATGTCCTCTTATGTCACGGAAGTCCTCAATGACTACGGCTGTGCCGTGAGGCACCTCGTCGTCAAGAAGACGGAGCATCTTCTCACGTATTACCTCGGCGGCGATTACGCGCTCGGGTTGGTCTGTTATCATATCCGAGGGGAAGAACCAGTCACCCTCCGAAATGAAGGGGTCAAGCTCGCGGAATATTTCTTCGGTGTTGTCACCGGTAAGGGCACTGATGGGAATAACCGCCTCAAACTTGAATTCCTTTGTGAAAAGGTCGATGGTTGTGAGGATGTCGCCCTTCTTTGCGGTGTCCGACTTGTTAACGAGAAGTATCATAGGATACTCCTGACGGGTAAGCTTTTCAAGCATGGCACGTTCAACGCCGGTTATTTCATTTTTTGCCTCGGTAACGAATAGCACTGCATCAACGTCACCAACTGCCGTGGAGATAGCCTTTACCATATTGTCGCCAAGCTTTGTTTTAGGCTTGTGCATACCGGGGGTATCGAGGAATACGTACTGTGTATTCTCCTTTGTGAGAATACCCGTAATTCTCGTTCTTGTAGTCTGTGGCTTCTTTGATACCGCCGCAATCTTCTCGCCGAGCAAGTGGTTGAGAAGCGTTGATTTTCCAACGTTGGGGCATCCGATTATAGCAATAAACGCTGTTCTTGGTGTTAGGTTGTTCATAATTATCCTCTTTTTTGCGGTGTGCCTTTTGGGCTAAAACCGAAAATGGTTTTTAGTGAATATTGAATATTGAAGAATGAATATTGAAGAATTTCGGAAGAAAACCGCAAGCGGTTTTCAACCATAATTTTCCATTTTCCATTTTCCATTTTCTTCGTGGGAGCTGCTCGGACTGGCGTACAAAAGTAAATTTCTTTGCCTTTTTCCGTCATACT
>JAZNYT010000088.1:0-26615 GCA_045594565.1 Eubacteriales bacterium | reverse complement strand
CCGATTAAAGTGGTACGCGAGCTGGGTTCAGAACGTCGTGAGACAGTTCGGTCCCTATCTGTCGTGGGCGTAGGATATTTGAGAGGAGCTGTCCTTAGTACGAGAGGACCGGGATGGACGCACCTCCGGTGCACCGGTTGTTCCGCCAGGAGCATAGCCGGGTAGCCGCGTGCGGATGTGATAAACGCTGAAAGCATCTAAGCGTGAAACACACCTCAAGATAAGATATCCATTGGTTTACCAATAAGGGCACTTAAAGACTATGAGTTTGATAGGTCGCATGTGGAAGTGCAGTAATGCATGTAGCTGAGCGATACTAATTGCCCGATTGCTTGAACTTTACTTCTAAAGTTCTTCATCATGTACTCTTCGCGAGAGTTTCTTTCCTCTGTTTGATTTTCAGTGTATAACATACACTTTAGTTAGTGACTTTGTTGATGAGGGTACACCCGTTCCCATTCCGAACACGGTAGTTAAGCTCATCTATGCCTACAATACTTGGCGGGAAGCTGCCCGGGAAGATCGGTCGTCGCTAACACAAAGAAAAGCCGTTGCAATTGCAACGGCTTTTTTATCTGTTTTTGACAATTTACTGGTTTTAACAAATTATTAGCAATTATATCTTAAATGCTTTCTAGAGAAAGGAGATTTTCTATGCCTGAATATCTTGACGTTCGCGATTATTACGGAAACAAAAGGAATATTGTAGTTGAGCGGGGAAAGCATCAGCACGAAGACTGGTGGTATCTTTGCATTCACGCTTATATTATGAACACCGACGGTAACTTTCTCATTCAGCAAAGAGCCTTCACTAAAAAGTATTTCCCCGGAATTTGGGATATCACTTGCGGTGCTGCTCTCAGCGGTGAGGATTCTGTCGAAGCGGCTATCAGAGAGACAAAAGAGGAGCTGGGACTCGACGTGTCAAGCTTTGAGAGAACCTTTGTGGGAATATCACACTGTTATGACTGTATAAATCACGTTTATTTTTTCAAGGGGGATTTCACTCTTGAGGAGCTGACTCTCCAAAAAGATGAGGTAAACGACGTAAAACTCGTCAACAAGAACGAGCTTATAGATTTGGTTGTTAATTCCGAATTCAAGGACGAGGAATATCACAAAATGATAAAGGATTTTTTGGATAAACAGTAAAAAGAAGTAAGTATACTATGACGTATGCTTACTTCTTTTTTAATAACCATTTCGCACATAAGAGAAGGTACTCTTTATCGAGGATAGTTTTCTCCAAGCTTTGTATCTATGATGTATTTATCCTTGATAGCTCTCAACGTGTCCATATGTGGCTGTGTGAGATGCACCTGCTGGTGCTTTTGACTTTTCCATATTTCTACAAGCAGAATTTCGTTTGCGTTATTTTCTGAAAAATAGAAATCGTACTTGATACATCCGTCCTCTGCTCTAATGGCATCGGTAACTTTCGCTGAATTTAATTCTTCAACAAACTTTTCTCTGCAGCCTTCTTTTGCAATTTGAACAACGTAATAATAAAACATTTTATTACTCCTTTTCACCAACCGTAACTCCCTGATACTCGTCAAGGAAGCCTTCTGCGATTTTTTTCATAGAAAGAGTTGCCATATTGTTCTTGAAGGAAATGACAGTATATAGATTACCGAAATAGTCGTCGATAATGTACGAACGGATGCCGATTTTGTGCTTTTCTGTCCATACACCTGCGCTCATAGAGCGGTATCCGCGTCCGAGAGGCACACCTATACGTTTTCCTGAATAGTGATTTTCGGGCCACTCCGAGATGACATATTCACCCATCCCGAACGGAATTTCTTTCTTGCCTCTTACAGTGTCAAGGTGGAGCATTCCACCTTTTTCGTCAAAGGTAAGCATAAAGGAACTGATACCCATAGGATTTTCATTGGCTTTGTACTTTACACCGTTTATATCCTTTGCGAGAGGAGAGGTGTTTTCTCCGAATGGAATAGGCGCCTTGAAATTCTTTATCTTTTCATCAAGCTTTGCCTTTCCTTCGGGGGTTTCCGGAAGTGAGTCGTTTTTGTCAAACTTCTTGACTTTTTTCATAACGTTGTACCAGAAAGGCTCTACTTGTGCGTATGAAAGGAAAGAACCCTGAATATCGCCTGTAAAGCAAACAATTAGGTCATAATCGGGAAAGGACAGTGCATACTGACCGCCCATACCGAGAAATCCGTATCCGTTTTCGAACACTCTCCATATCTGATATCCGTAACCGTGCCCGTGAACCCTGTCAATGTTGCCACTTAAATTGTTGTCGATTTGCTTGGACTTGGCTTCAATTACGTAATCCTTTGGAAGAAGCTGCTTTCCGTTGGCATAGCCGTCGTTATAAATGAGAAGAGCAAAGCGGGCAAGGTCACGTGTAGAACAAAGGACACCTGAACCGCACCAGGAGCCACCCTGTGGCATTTCAACGACGTGAGCGTCTTCAGAAAAACCGATTTCAAGAAGAGCTCTTTCTTTTAAAAATTCGAGAAGAGGCATTCCTGTAAGCCTTTCAACTATTGCGGTTATAGCGTTGGTGGCATTTGTAACGTAGTTAAAAAGTGTACCCGAAAGGTGCTCGGGCTCAATCTCAAACATATGAGAAACGAAGTTGGGGCTATTCATATCATAATGCCTTTTGGCATTACAAGTGGACATCATAAGTGCTTCTCTTATTGTAGTATTTGCTATCCATTCGTGCATTCCTTCGGGCACGTATTCGGGAAAGTAATCCGCCAGCTTGTCATCAAGCCTTACTTTTCCTTCACCTATAAGAATTCCAAGCGCCATGGAGGCAAAGGTTTTACTTGTAGAGTACATTCTATGAAACTCATCAACCTTAAAAGGGGGACAGTAACATTCTGCGCACACCTTGCCGTGACGCATTATGATAAAGCTGTGAGTCATAAGACCTCTTTCTTGTATATCGTCTATGAAATCAGATATTGCCGAAGAGGGAATACCTACCTCCTCAGGAGTTGCAAATTCAAGAATGTCTTTCATAAATATATCCTCCGATGTTGTAACTGCTTTCATTATATAGCATATATGAATTTTGTCAAGTGATTTTAATATGAGCATAAGAAACTATTGACAATAGATAACTTTGAGAGTATAATATTTACAGTGATTTTGAAAACGCTTACAAAAATTACATAAAGGAGAAAAAATATGAAAATCTATTACAGTGAAAACGCCGAGCAGCTCGGAAAAAAGGCAGCTGAACTTACTGCCGCACATCTTAATGCAGCAATCAAAGAAAAGGGAAGAGCAAGACTTATCCTTTCTACAGGCGCATCTCAGTTTACTACTCTTTCAAACCTTGTAACTCTTGACGTTGATTGGTCAAAGGTTGAAATGTTCCATCTTGACGAGTATATCGGAATCGACGAGTCTCACCCCGCAAGCTTCGTTAAGTACCTTAAGGAGCGTTTTGTATCAAAGGTAAACCTCAAGGCGGCTCATTTCGTAGACGTTTCAAATGGTGCGGAGAATATAATCAAAAAGCTCACAGCAGAGCTCAACGAGGAAACTGTTGACGTAGGACTTATCGGTATCGGTGAAAACGGACATATCGCTTTTAATGACCCGCCCGCAGATTTTGATACCGAGGAAGCGTACAAGATAGTTAATCTCGATGCAAAGTGCCGTAATCAACAGCTTGGAGAAGGTTGGTTCCCCACAATCGATGATGTTCCGAAGCAGGCTATTTCTATGACGGTAAAGCAGATTCTCAAGTGCCGTCACATAGTTTCTGCAGTTCCTTATGCAGTAAAGGCACAGGCTATCCACGATACTCTTACAAATGATATAACAAACGTTGTTCCCGCTACCGCATTCAAGATGCACGACGACGTATCACTTTGCATTGATAAGGACTCGGCATCGATGATTGATATTTCAAAATACGACGTTATAAAGTAAGGTGCCGGTATGTCGAAGATAGTTTTCATAAATGCCACAATTGTTTTGCCCGATTCTCTTATCGAAAACGGATGGCTTATATGTGAAAATTCAAAAATTGCAGATTTTGGAAGCGGTACTGCCCCCAAAACAGAGGATGCAGAGATAATAGACGTAAAGGGCGACTATCTTGCTCCCGGTTTTATCGACACCCACGTTCACGGCGGAGGCGGCTCTGATTTTATGGATGCCACCGAAGAAGCCTTTCAAGCGGTTGCAGAGCATCACCGTTCAAACGGTGTAACGTCACTTGTTGCAACCACTCTTGCGGGAAGTACAGAGGAGACCGAAAAGGTGCTTCGCACTTACTGCGAGGTAGCAGATAAGGTAAAAGCTTGCAATATGCTTGGAGTTCACCTTGAAGGTCCGTATTTTTCAATGGCTCAAAAAGGAGCACAGGATCCCAAATTTATCAAGGATCCGGACGAAAAGGAAGTGGATCTGTTCCTTTCATACGGGTGCATCAAGCGTTGGAGTATTGCTCCTGAATTAAATGGGGCAATTGAGCTTGGAGCACGTCTTTCAAAGCTTGGTATAATTGCATCGGCAGGTCATACCGATGCCGATTATGAGGTTATGAAGGTTGCCGCAGAAAACGGATACAGTCTCATGACACACCTTTATTCTGCAATGGCAGGTGTACATATTGCTAATTGCAAACGCCATGCAGGCGCTATTGAATCGGGACTTGTCATTGATTCCTTGAACGTCGAGACGATTTGTGACGGAGTACATCTTCCTGCTCCCATTTTACAGCTCATTTATAAGTGTAAGGGTAAGGACAGGATAATTCTCACGTCTGATGCCATGAGAGGCGCTGGACTCCCCGAAAACACCATTACAAAGCTTGGAAGCCTTGTGAACGGACAGGACGTTCTTATCAAAAATTCGGTTGCAAACAGAATGGATATGAAGGCTTTTGCAGGAAGCGTTGCATCGGGTAACAGACTCCTCAGAACAGAGCTTAATGCCACAGGAATTCCTATGTGGGAGGCAGTGGGAATGCTCACTGTAAACCCTGCAAGACTTCTCGGAATCGACCACAAAAAGGGAAGCATAAAGAAGGGACTTGATGCTGACCTTGTTGTATTTGATAAGGACATAAATATAAAATGCACACTTGCAAAATCAGAAATCAGAAAGTAATAACACAAATTGAAGAACGGGCGGAGAACGCCTGTTCTTTTTTGTATGAAATACCAAAAAAAGAAAGTGTGTTTTGTGAGAATTTATATATCTTTTTCAAAGCGGTTGACAATTTTCCAAAAAAGCCTTATAATAACTGTGTTTGATTATATATAATGAGTGGTATTATATATTTATAATAATTTTAGTTTTAAGAGGGGAAAAATTTATGAAAAAAATGAAGCATTTGTTTTTGGGTACGTTACTTTTGGTAGCCCTTGTTGTGCTCATGAATGTTTGTGCATTTGCAGATTTTTCGGGCAGAGAAGCAGACGTTTTGTGGAGCATTGACACATCTGACGGTACGCTTACAATAAGCGGAAGCGGACAGATGGCGGAATATGATTTTGGTAAGGCTCCTTGGTATGAGCACAGTGCGGCAGTTAAAAGCATTGTTGTAAAACCCGGTATTTCATATATCTCATATGGTGCTTTCTACGGAATGGAATACGTAGAGAGCATAACGGTACCTTTTGCAGGTGATGGCGCAAATAACACTTTTGTGGGATACATTTTCGGCGCCCCACATTATTATGACAACAATACGTACCTTCCCGTAAGTCTTAAAACAGTCACAGTAACAAACGCTGTTTCGATTGATTCCTATGCTTTCAATAATTGCCATAATTTAGAAGAGATAATTCTTGGCGATTCGGTTGAGATTATCATGGGAAATGCTTTCAATAACTGTAATGCACTTGAAAGAATAGTGCTTGGAAGCAACACATCCTCTGTATATGCCAATGTTTTCAATAAGTGCACTTCTCTTGAGCAGGTGTTTTATAACGGCACCTCGTCAGCCTGGAAAAATGTTTATGTTGCAACCTCAAATTCTTTTTCACCTATAGCTCTCAAAGATGCTGCTTTCACGGTTACCCCTCCCGCAAAGACAACGTATGAGCTTGGCGAGAAGTTCTCCTCCGACGGTATCAAGGCAACCTACGGTGGCAATGATGTTACGGCAGAGGTTGTTATTACCGCTCCCACGATGAATGCTATCGGTACACAGACCTACACCGTAAGATACGGCGCTCTTGTTTATACAGGTAACGTTACGGTCAACGCCAATGAAACGTCAGGTGTTACAGGTGGCATAAGCTGGAGCTTCGACAATGCAACAGGAACCCTTACCCTCAGCGGAAAGGGAGTAACAGATGATTACACTCTTGAAATTCTTCCTTCCTGGTATCAGTTCCGCAACGACATCAAGACAGTTGTTGTTTCCGAAGGAATCGAGGCTCTCGGCGACTACGTATTCTACTCTCTTGATGAAGTAGAGACAATTACCATTGCAAATAGCGTTGATTTTATAGGCTATGCAGCGTTTGAAGGATGCTCATCTCTTACGTCTCTCACTATAGGAAACACAGCCGCACTTGTTGATGCAACTGCTTTCAGAGGATGTGCCGGACTTGTGGTTGAGGATACAGACGGAAACGAGTATATCGCTATTTCGGGCAACGACAGATATCTTATTAAGTCTATTGCCGATAAGAATGCGACTTCATTCTCTATTCCCGCTACCACCGTTGTAATCGGAGAAAAGGCATTTGAAGGATGTACAGGCATTACAAACGTAACAATCCCTGCTACCGTTACCTCTATCGGAGATGCCGCATTCAGAAACTGTTCTTCTATAGAAAGAGTTGATTTCGGCACACTTACAAGACTTATCGGTAACTCTGCTTTTGCAGACTGTACTTCTCTTACAGAGGTTAATTTTGCTGTAGCTCCCCAGTATCTTGGCGTGCTTGCTTTTTCAGGATGTCCTCTTAACACTACCGAATATAACAATGCAAAATATATAGGCTCAGAAATAAACCCATATATGGTTCTGGTATCTGCAAAGGACACTGCAATAACCTCGTGTACCCTTAATCCCAATACACAGATAATCGCTCCTCTTGCTTTTGCTAACTGCAAGGCTCTTGCAACTGTAGTTTTAAATGAAGGACTTAAGGTTATTGGAGACAGTGCATTCAACGGTTGTTCGGCGCTCTATAGCATAGATTTCCCTTTCAGTACCGAATATATCGGCTCTCTTGCATTTAATAATTGTTCAGATCTTGCGATTGTGAATATGGGCAGCTCTGTTGAATACATCGGCAACGGTGCTTTCAAGGATGCTGACTCACTTAAGACCATAACTCTTCCTTTTACACTCAAGCGACTTGGATATAATGCATTCCGAGGATGCGATTCACTTGAAACAGTGGGTATAAGCACAGGATTAAAGACAATCGGCTATAAGACGTTTGAGGGATGTACAAGCCTTGAAAACGTATTTATTCCCGACTCCGTTCTCACTATCGGCGAATATGCATTCAAAGGTTGTACCTCGCTTCAGAATATAGCGATTCCTCATACATCGGTAGCTATAGGCTTTGGTGCCTTCGGCGGATGTGAAAAGCTTGCAAATGCAGTTCTTCCCTTCGTAGGAGAAAGAGCTGAAGGAAAATATCCCTTCATCGGATACGTTTTCGGCACACTTACGGCAGATTCCAACAAGGACGTTGTTCCCGAAGCCCTCAAGACCGTTCTTGTAGGAGGAAACGTTGAGGCAGATGCATTCAACGGTGTTGAAATTGATACTCTTATCATCGACAAGACAACAGAAATTATTTCTGCGAATGCTTTTGACGCAGTAAATAAGGTTTACTATATAGGAACGTCCTCTGAATGGTCTGCGGTTAGCGGAAATAATAGCTTCTCATCCGTGATCTTCCTTGATAATACTCTTACCATTACACCTACCGACAAGGAATACCAGGTAGGCGATATGGTTGACCTCACAGGCTTTACCGCAGTAAGCGGAGCTCTCGACGTGATGCCTCTTATAAGACTTGGGTCTAACCCCCTTGTGGTATCAGGAGACGGTGCTAACGTTCCCGTATATCTTGGCTCTCTTAAATCATCCTTTAAGGCTAATATAGACGACGACCTTTCAATAACCAAGTATAGCCTCACTCTTGAGGGAAGCATTGGTATCAAGGCTTATGTAAAGCTTACACCTTACGCAATTCTCAACTTTGACGATATAGAAGCCACAGTAACCTATAAGGGAGAAGATTATCCCGTTTCTCTTGTAAATGCAGGGGATAAGATGGACAAATCTCTCTACTATGCTAAATTCTACGTTTCTGCAAAGGATATGCACGAGAACATAACATTTACGGTTGAAACGTCAGGCGCAACCGAAACCGCAACCGTAAGCGTTAAGACCTATGTTGATTACATCAACGAAAATAGCGGTCTCTTTACAGATTCGGTAAATCTTATCAATGCAATGTATAACTACGGTGAATATTCAAGAGCTTATTTCACCGATGCCGATATAACACCTGACCCTGATCTGTCAAATGCGGACGTGACCATTTCTCCCGCATACTCCGCAGTGAAGGTAGGAAAGGTTAGTGGAATTGCAATCTACAGCTCCAGTCTTCTTCTTGAAAGCAATACAACTCTCAGACATTACTTCAAGCTCGCAGAGGGTGCTTCAATCGACGACTACACCTTCACAGTTGACGGAACAACTCCTCTTACGCCTGTAAAGAAGGATAACTACTATTACATCGACGTAAAGAACATACTTGCACACAAGCTTGGTGAACTCAGAGTTGTTACCGTTTCTGACGGTGTTCAGTCTGCTAAGTTCGTATATGGACCTTTCAGCTATGTTAAGGCGGTACTGGAGGACAATCTTGATTCCAATCGTGACCTTAAGCTTGTAGTAAAGGCACTATACAACTACTACATTGAATCAAGAAAGTACTTCGAGTTTATTAACAAGGCTGATATTGTCACAGGAGATAACGAATCAGGATTCCAGATTTGGTAAATAAAAACAGCAAAATATGCACCTCTTTTTCAGAGGTGCATGTTTTTTTGGAACTTTTTTCATGCTTTGCCGTCTAAAGACCAAAAGAAAAAGGAGGAAAACTATGAAAAAAATAATTTCTTGTATCTTGATAGCATCCGTTGTGCTTACCTTTACCGCCTGTGCTCCTGTGTCGAGAAACCTTACGGAAGAGGTAAAGAACGGTGAAAATCAATCTGTCATTGTAGATGAGGTGAAAGAAAAAGAACCAACTCCTGATTTGAGTTATACTGTCACGGGCAGTGCCGAAACTCCGGAAGAAGCACTGGCGGAATTTGGTGCAGAGCTTTTTAAAAAAAGCTACGAGAAGGATAAGAATACAATGCTCTCTCCCGTTAGCGTAGCTATTGCTCTTGCTATGACGGCAGGAGGTAGCTCGGGCGATACCTTAGGTCAGTTCGAGGCGTTGCTTGGCAGAGGACTTCCTATGTCGGATATGAATGCATTTTATAAGGCTCTTTCCGAAAGGCTTGATGAGAGCGAAAAGAATGATGTCAACGTTGCAAATTCCGTATGGATAAGAGATAACAAGGATATGATAACTGTCAAGAAGACCTTCCTTGACTTTTGTGACGATTACTTTGATGCCGATGTATTCCTTTCTCCCTTCAACAAATCTACAGTAAGAGATATAAATAACTGGGTCAAGGACGAAACCGACGGAATGATAAAAAACGTAATCGACGAAATCGACCCTTTGACAGTAATGTATCTCGTAAATGCACTCTCCTTTGAAGCTGATTGGAAAAGCAAGTATACCGATACCAACGAGTATTTTAAGTTTACAAATAAAGATGGTGAATTCATTCAGACCACAGGACTTGTATCAACCGAGAGCAAATATCTTGAGGATGAAAACACTACAGGCTTTATAAAACCATACGTGGGCGACGAATACAGCTTCGTCCTCCTGCTTCCTAAGGAGAATGATATTGACTCCTACGTATCTTCTCTTACAGGAGATAAGATACAGTCACTTCTCGAAAACGCCGAGAACGTGAGCGTTGACACTGTAATGCCTAAATTTACCTTTGAATACGATAAGAATTTGAAGGAAGTCTTGCAAGAGCTTTACCTCACCGATGCTTTTGATTCTAGCATAGCAGACCTTTCCGAAATCGGAAAATCAAACCTTGGAAATCTCTACGTGTCGGAGGTTATTCATAAGACCTTTATAGAGGTAGCAGAGAAGGGTACTAAGGCGGCGGCAGTAACCGTGGTGAACGTCAAGTGCGAATCTGCAATGGAAATAATAGATTCAAAAAAGGTTATTGCTAACCGTCCTTTTGTATTTATGATTATTGAAAACAAAACGAATGCACCTCTATTTATGGGAAGTGTACTCAATATTGACTAAATATTTATACAAAAGAGCTCATTTTTTGAGCTCTTTTGCTATTTTTCAAAAAATCTATTGCTTTTTGTAAAAACCTATGCTATAATCTACCCGTAAATTTAATACCCGTTGAGCTTTGCGGAACGAAAGAACCGTAGGGTGAGGGACTCTGGAGAATCTCATTCATTTGAGTGCCGAAGGTGCAAGGCGTCAGCCGAATCTCTCAGGCAAAAGGATAGAGTTAGCACATATCGTATAAAGCGATAATTATGTGTATTTTTTTCCGGAGTTACTTTTACAGTAACTTTTTTTATTTTTTAGGAGGTCTTATTATGCAAGACAAAATTCTCGAAATTGTAGCAGCTGCTAACGCCTACCTGTCGGACTATATTCTTATATTCCTTCTCGTAGGTACAGGTCTTCTGTTCTCGTTCAAAACACGCTTCGTTCAGATTCGTTGCTTCGGCGAAGGAATGAAGAAGGTGTTCGGAAACTTTAAGCTTTCGGGTGGAAAGCAGGCAGGAGGACTCAGCTCTTTCCAGGCACTCGCTACTGCTATTGCCGCACAGGTAGGTACAGGTAACATCGTTGGTGCTTCGGGCGCTATCCTTATCGGTGGTCCCGGTGCTATCTTCTGGATGTGGGTTATCGCTTTCCTTGGTATGGCAACTATATACGCCGAGGCAGTTCTCGCACAAGAAACAAGAGTAATTGACGAAAACGGCGAAGTACACGGTGGTCCCGTTTACTACATAAAGAAGGCGTTTACAGGCGGCTTCGGCAAGTTCCTTGCAGTTTTCTTCTCTATCGCCGCTATCCTCGCACTTGGCTTTATGGGCTCTATGGTACAGTCCAACTCAATCGCAGAAGCTGCTTGCTCTGCAGCGGGTGTTGACTATACACAGTGGGGCTGGATAATAGGTGCGATACTCGCGGTTGTTTCCGCTATTATCTTCATTGGCGGTATTCAGAGAATCGCATCCGTTACAGAAAAACTTGTTCCTATTATGGCAGGTCTTTTCCTTGTGGGAGGTATCGTTATTCTCGCTTGTCGTATTCAGTATCTTCCTGCAACAATCGGTGCAATCTTCAAGTATGCATTTACTCCCGATGCCCTTATCGGTGGCGGTATAGGATACGCTCTCAAGACTGCTATCAGCCAGGGTGCCAAGAGAGGTGTCTTCTCTAACGAAGCAGGTATGGGTTCAACACCTCACGCTCATGCACAGGCAAACGTTGAAAAGCCTCACGATCAGGGCGTTGTTGCTATGACTGGCGTATTCATCGATACCTTCGTAGTTCTTACAATGACAGCACTCGTTGTTATCTCCACTCTTTACGTTGGAGAGGGAGGACTTCTTGCAAGCTCCGATTATGCGGCGGCTATCGCTGAACAGGGTATCGTGAAGACAAACGCTATGCAGATGGCGTACGGCACGGTCGTACCCGATACAGTAGGTAACGTATTTGTAGCAATTTGTCTACTGTTCTTTGCTTTCTCCACAATTCTCGGATGGAACTTCTTCGGCAAAATAAACGTTCAGTACCTCTTTAAGAACTCAAAGACCGCTACCGTCATCTATTCCGTTGTAGCAATCGTATTTATCTTCCTTGGAACAACACTTAAGAACGACCTCGTATGGGAGCTTACAGACTTCTTTAACTACCTTATGGTACTTCCCAACGTTATCGGTCTTGTAGCACTTTGCAATATTGTAAAGAAATCGGCAAAGAAGTAATTTAAACTCTCAAAAAGCACTCCTTAGCGACGTTCAGCTAGGGAGTGTTTTTGCTTTTGTAACTATTTTCAATGAAAATATAGAATATGTCTATTGTTAGAGCTTCTTAATAATGATAGAATTTAGTTGAAGCAAATTTGGAGGGAATAAATATGAAAAAAGTTAAAATAGGTGTACTCGGAGGATACCGAGGCTCCAGTATGATAAATTTCTGCAAAAGAGCGGATAACGCCGAGGTGGTGGCTATATGCGATAAAAACCCCGACGTTATTGAATTTCAGAAGGAAAACACAAAGGGGCTTGATATTTCTTTCTATTATGATTATGATGAATTTTTAAAGCACGACATGGACGCGGTAGTACTTGCAAACTACGCTAACCAGCACGCCCCATTTGCCATAAAAGCAATGAGGGCAGGGAAACACGTATATTCAGAGGTTCTTCCCGTACAGAATATGAAGGAGGCAGTAGAGCTTATCGAGGCGGTAGAAGAGACGGGAATGATATACGCTTACGGTGAGAATTATTGCTTTATGCCTGCACCTCAAGAAATGAGAAAGCTTTACAGAGAGGGGAAAATCGGTGAATTCGAATACGGTGAATGCGAATATATCCATAATTGCGAAAGTGTATGGCACAGTATAACCTACGGTGACCCTGACCACTGGCGCAATAATATGTACTCTAATTTCTATTGCACCCATTCTCTCGGTCCTATTATTCATATGACGGGACTTCGCCCGGTAACTGTTACGGGATTTGAGAGTAAAATGGTAGAAAGAAAAAGAAAAGTAGGTGCAAAAAGCGGACTTTTCGGTATAGAAATGGTAACTCTTGAAAATGGCGGTATTATAAAGAGCATTCACGGCGACCTTTTCCGCAATTCTATCTGGTACAGCGTCTATGGCTCGGAAGGACATATGGAATCGGCTCGCGAGGAAGCAGATTCAGGACACGTATTTACACTCTATCTCGGTACCGACGCCGATGAAAATGCAAAAGCAGAAAAGCTTTCTCCCACTCATTCTCTGCACCGTTTCACAGAGGGATACGGACACGGAGGCTCTGACTTCTATTCAATGTATTTCTTCGTTGAGAAGGTGAAGGGCGACGAGAACGCCGACACGATAGACGTATACGAAGCGCTGGATATGTTTCTCCCCGGACTTTTCGCATACCGCTCGGTGCTTGACGGCGGTAAGCCTCAGATGATACCCAATCTCAGAAACAAAGAGGAGAGGGAAAAATGGAGAGGCGATACGGCTTGTACAGACCCGGAGGCGGCAGGAGATATGCTTCTTCCTACGTTCTCTCTCGGCACTCCCGAAATTCCCGACGAGGTATACGAAAATATGAAGGCACTTTGGAAAAAAGAATGTGAGTCCAAAGATGCCTCCTATCGTCAGGCGGCATTCAGTCAGGGAAGTGAAAAAGCTAAAAAGAATTGACAAAATATGTTGACTTGAAAGCTTTTTATGTGGTACAATCTCATTAGAAAAAACGGAGGAAAATTATATGAAAATATTTGTTACAAATCCAGAAAAATACGAATATGCCATAAAAGAAGTTCTCACCGAAACCGTTGCTGAATGGGGCGAGGGTGGAATAAACGTTGAAATAGACAGATGCGAAAAAGGACTTAAAATAGTATCAGACGGAAATAAAGCAAAACTTTATTTTTCTGATGTGACCTCGCTTTTGAGAGGTATCGGTGTTATTGTATCAAGAGGGAAGAGCGAGTATAGTATAGAAGAGGAGCTTCGCTATAAGAACTTCGGATGTATGGTTGACTGCTCCAGAAACGGTGTCCTGAATATGTCGTCCGTTAAGCGCTTTATCAAGATATCTGCCCTTCTTGGTATGAACACTATCCAGCTTTACACAGAGGATACGTACGAAATTGAGGATGAGCCTTATTTTGGTCATCTTCGCGGAAGATATACCGTGGCAGAGCTTCATGAGATTGATGCATACGCGGAAAGCCTTGGCGTAGAAGCGGTGCCCTGTATCCAGACTCTTGCCCATCTCAACGCTATATTCGAATGGCGCAAGTATAAGAAGATAAGAGATACTCAGGACATCCTCAACGTAGGTATGGAAGAGACTTATGAGCTCATCGACAAGATGCTTGCCGCTTCAAAAAAGGCATTCAAGTCAAATAAGATAAACATTGGTATGGACGAGGCTCACAGCCTCGGACGAGGAGCATATCTCGACAAATTCGGATACAAGCCAAGGAGTGACATAATGAAGGAGCACCTTGCAAGAGTTATCGAGCTTTGTCGCAAGCATGGCTATGAGCCTATGATGTGGGGCGATATGTTCTTCAGAGATTGCTCCAAGACAAACGACTATTACGACAAGAATATAGTACTTACCGAAAAGGCGTTGAACTCCGTTCCCGAAGGGGTAAATATGGTATTCTGGAACTATCACTTCAGAGACGTGAAGGACTACGAGTTTATGCTTGATAACCATATGAAATTCGGACGCAAGGTGTCTTTTGCGGGTGGTGTATGGACGTGGCTTGGATTTGCTCCTGCGCAGAAATATGCGGTTGACGTTTCCCGTCACGCAACCCTTGCGCTTAGAAAGTATGACCTTGATACCGTTCTTGTAACCATCTGGGGCGATAATGGTACCGAAGCTTCTCCCTTCTCTTGCCTTCCCACACTTGCATCCTATGCAGAGGGAGCGTGGAATTCGGATACTTCTGACGAAGCTATCGAGCGTTCCATGTCGGCGCTTGGCGCTTCTTATCGTGACTTTCTTGAAATGGACAGACTTCTTTATAAACAGCTTTGGTCTATTGTTCATAAATATATGCTCTACAACGACCCCCTTCTTGGTACGTGGGACTACCATATTCCTTCCGACACCGATGAATTTTTTTCGGACGCCGCAAAAACGTTTGAGGAGTGTGCAGAGCGCAATCCCAAGTGGGCGTATATTTTTAATTCCCTTGCAGCACTGGCGAAGGTTCTTGCCACAAAGGCAAGCTTTGGTATAAAACTCAAGGACGCTTACGATAAAGGCGATAAGAAGGCTCTTGAAAAGATTGCGAACGAGACCGTTCCGTCGCTTATTGTTGACGTGAAGAACTTCATTACTCTTCATCGTAAGAGATGGAGAACCGATAATAAGAACTTCGGCTTCGACGTACAGGACGTAAGACTCGGCGGTGTTGTTGCTCGTCTTGAAGCAACTGCAGAAGCTGTGAACTCATACCTTGCAGGCGAGCTTGACAGAATCGAAGAGCTTGAAGTACCGAGACTTCCCGATGACAGCGGTGCCGAAATGAATCTTATAAATTCTGCCTCGGGAAGTAAAATTGAACGTGGTACACTTGCCAACGCTTACGTATGGAGCGAAATTTATTCTAAATCAAGAAAATAAAGCTTCACAAATGGCTATTTCGTGGCATACTATAGTTATAACGGAGGAAATAAATTATGAAAATATGTGTATACGGCGGTGCAAGCACCAAGATAGATGAAAGCTATGTTTATGCTACCGAAGAGCTTGGCAGAAAGATGGCAGAAAGAGGTCATGACCTTGTGTTCGGTGCAGGCGGTACGGGTCTTATGGGTGCGGTGGCCAAGGGCGTATCTGACGGTGGCGGAAATGTAATTGGCGTTATTCCCACCTTCTTCCTGGATAAAAACGTTGAAATCGTTGCAGACCACTGTGATGAGGTGGTGTATACCGAAACCATGCGTGAAAGAAAGCAGAAGATGGAGGACCTGTCCGACGCCTTTATTATGACACCGGGCGGTATAGGTACCTTTGAGGAGTTTTTTGAAATACTCACTTTAAAACAGCTTGAGCAACTCAATAAGCCCATTGCCGTTTTCAACTATAATAACTACTACGTAGAGCTCCTTGATATGATGGAGCATTCTATCGACAAGAAATTTATAAATAAAGAAGTAAATTGTCTTTATTCCGTATTTGATAACGCTGATGAGCTTCTCGACTTTATTGAAAACGATAAGGGAACTACACTCACGGTTGATGAATTGAAAAAATAACTGATAAACAATGAATAAAAGTCACCTTCGGGTGACTTTTATTTTAGTTGCAAAATTTGCTTTTATATGGTAAAATAAATAAAAACGAAAGGAGACGGAGTATGGCGATTTCAGCAAAGACACTCAAGAAACAGTTACAGATTATGAAGCCTGTTCTTGCAGGGGCATCTCTCGACACGCTTAGAAAAGGTCAGAATAGAATAGGTGAGCTTATGTCCGTTTCCTCGGCAGATAGTGTTGTTATCAAGGAGCACTCCTTCGAAAGCTTTAACTCTATCTGGATAATCCCAAGAGATGAGCGAAGAAACGGCGTGATACTTTATCTTCATGGAGGCGGATTTTGCGCAGGCGACCTTAAATATACCAAGGGCTTTGGAAGCGTTTTGGCATCAGAAAGCGGTAGCGTTGTTTTCGCACCCGCCTACAGACTTGCTCCCGAAAATCCCTTTCCTGCAGCGCTAAATGATGCTTATGAGGCATATTTATATCTTTTAACCAAAGGATATACCCCCGATAAGATAGTTCTTGCAGGCGAAAGCTCGGGCGGAGGGCTTTGCTATTCTCTGCTTTTGAGGCTTAAGGAGAATGGAATGTCTCTTCCGGCGGGCGTTATTGCCATTTCCCCTTGGACAGACCTTACTTTATCCGGTAAATCTTATGATAAAAACCGACATATAGACCCTACTATGTCCGAGAAGTCTCTCAGGTTTTATGCCGAAAGCTATGCAAAAGATTTTAAAGACCCGCTCGTTTCGCCACTGTTTGCGGATATGACGGGATTTCCGCCGTCTCTTATTTTTGTCGGCGGGGACGAAATTATGAAAAGCGATGCCGAGGATATGCACTTATCGCTTAAACGATTTGGATGCGATTCTCAGCTTATTGTAAAGCCCGAACGTTGGCACGTTTATCTCCTGTACGCTCTTAAAGAGGATAGGGGCGACTTCAACTACGTAAACTCGTTTTTGAACAGAGTTATGTCTCATGAGAATAAGCTTCGTTGGATGAAGCTTGACAATGCCGCAAAGATTTATCCTGCCGCGAGACGGCAGAATTGGAGTAACGTTTTCAGAGTTTCTGTTACCCTCAAGGAAGAGGTCGACAGGGATGTGCTGAAATCTGCACTCGACGTGACTGTCCGCAGATTTCCCTCTATTTCGGCAAAGCTTAAAAAAGGTGTATTCTGGTATTACCTCGAAGAAATTTGCTCTGCTCCCGAAATAAAGGAGGAGAACGGTTATCCTCTTTCGAGAATGACGGGGAAGGAAATATCCACCTGCGCCTTCAGGGTAATAGCCTATGAAAGAAGAATCGCCTTTGAGGTGTTTCATTCGCTTACTGACGGTACGGGAGCACTTATCTTTCTCAAGACTCTTACGGCGGAATATATTTCACAGAAATACGGAGTGGCGGTCACTGCCGAAAAGGGAGTACTTCCAAGACTTGAAGAGCCTAGTGACGAGGAGCTTGAGGATAGCTTCTTGAAATATGCAGGCAAGGTCAACGCCAGTCGAAGAGAAAGCAACGCTTGGCACCTCTGGGGGACACCGGAGCACGGCGGATTTTTGAATCTCGTTTGCTTTAAACTGCCTCTTTCGGCGGTTAAAGAAAAAGCCAAAAGCTACGGCGTAAGTATCAATACCTTCCTTACCGCCTGCCTTATGGAGGCACTCCTTGAGCTTCAAAAGGAAAAGGTGCCGAAGCTTTCGCGCCGTAAGCCTATAAAGGTTCTGGTGCCTGTGAATTTAAGGCGTCTTTTCGGAAGCGTTACTATGCGTAACTTCGCATACTATACAACTCCCGAAATAGACCCTCGACTTGGGGAATATACCTTCGAGGAGATTTGCTCCGCTATAACTCACAGAGTGGGACTGGACGTGACCCCCAAACAGATGAGCTCCAAGATTGCGTCCAACGTAAACAGTGAAAAAAATCCCTTTGTCAGAATAATGCCCCTTTTTGTAAAGAACGCCGTGATGAAGGCGGTGTTCGACACGGTAGGGGAGAAGAAATCCTGTATTACGATGTCGAACCTTGGAAAGGTAGACCTGCCCTCGGAAATGATTCCCTTTATCGAAAGATTTGACTTTATTTTGGGAGTACAGGCTACCGCTCCGCATAACTGCGGTGTGATCACCTTCGGGGATACCGTCAATGTGAACTTTATCAGAAATATAAGAGAGCCCGAGCTCGAAATGAGCTTTCACCGCGTTTTGCAAAAACAGGGTATTTGCGACGAGGTGGAAAGTAACTTGAACGAAAGGTGAAATTTATGTATTGTATAAATTGCGGCGTAAAGCTGTCTGACACAGAAAAGGCGTGCCCTCTTTGCGGTACGGTGCCATATCATCCCGATTTGGTAAAGGCACAAAAGATAAACCTTTATCCTCAGAACACTTATCTAAAAAATAGCGTGAGTCATATAGGGATTAAGGTTATAGTAAGTGCCGCATTTCTCATAGCACTTTTTATCGCGTTTCTTTGTAACGTTGAAATATCGGGAGCTGTCACTTGGTCTGCGTACGTTATAGGTGCACTCCTTACGGGATACGTTTGCTTTGTTCTGCCTTTCTGGTTCAAGAAGCCTTCTCCCATAATATTCGTACCTATAGCATTTTTGACGGTGGGTGTTTACGTTCTGTTTATCAATTTTTTCACAGGCGGAAGATGGTTCTTAAGCTTTGCTTTTCCCGTCATCGGTATGATAGGTCTTTTGACCGTGACCGTAATAGTACTTACTACCTTTATAAAGCGTGGCAGACTTTATATATTTGGTGGAGCGATCGCCACTCTCGGAGGCTTTATGCCTCTCTTTGAGCTATTTTTGAGCATTACTTTTGGTGTTAAATTTATATGGTGGTCACTTATTCCGATGGCAGCTTTGGTGATTGTGGGAGGAACAGTTTTGTTCTTCGCTATGTGCCCTGTGGCAAGGGAAAGGGTGGAAAGAAAATTCTTTTTATGATTCTAAAACTTTTTTTAAAAAAGTGTTGACAAATAGAATCACTTATGATATAATTCTAGCGTTGTCGCGAGACGACGTCAAAATTGCTGGTGTGGCTCAACGGTAGAGCAGCTGATTTGTAATCAGCAGGTTGGGGGTCCGATTCCCTGCACCAGCTCCATAGTATGGGAGCGTTCCCGAGTGGCCAAAGGGGGCAGACTGTAAATCTGTTGTCAGTGACTTCGGTGGCCCGAACCCCCCCGCTCCCACCAAAAAATCGACTTGTGAAAACAAGTCGATTTTTTTATCCATTGCGAAAGCAATGGTATATCATCACGCGTAGCGTGTATATCATCAAAGGCGGCAAAGCCGCCTTTGTATCTCATCACACCTTTAGGTGTGTATCAAAACCCTTTCGCATTGATGATATACAAAACTAAAGCTTTGATGATATGCAATTCATTTCGGAATTGATGTATACAACACTTCGCGTTGATTTATCAGTAAATATATGCTATAATCATTACAAATTAAGTGATATTATGCCCCGGAATTATTTTCTTGTTTATTCCGAACAACTTGCAACAGATATCTGGTTTCTAATTTAATAATTTATTTTATTATTTTATACAGAAGGTATTTTTATGACAACACAAAAGAATTATAAAAAAACACTCCTCGCTTGTTATCTTGGCTTTGTTACACAAGCTATATCCTCTAATTTTGCGCCTCTTCTCTTTTTAACGTTTATAAGTACTTACGGAATCACACTCGAAATGATTGCACTAATTCCGCTGGTGTTTTATTTAACCCAACTGCTTATTGATTTTGCCGCAATAAAATTTGCCGATAAAATCGGATATCGCACATGTGTTGTGGCATCGCAAGTGTTATCCGCAGTGGGACTCGCTTTGATGGCTATTTTACCGGAAGTACTCCCCGTACCCTTTGTGGGTATTATGATTTCGGTAGTGCTTTATGCTATGGGTAGCGGACTCATTGAGGTTTTGGTAAGTCCTATAGTAGAAGCGT
Source organism: Eubacteriales bacterium (assembly GCA_045594565.1). GTDB lineage: Bacteria > Bacillota > Clostridia > Oscillospirales > SIG627 > RGIG6353. The sequence continues at coordinate 6,508 of JAZNYT010000088.1, read as the reverse complement.
GTCCGTTTGAAAATAAAGACGGAATGATGAGTCTGTTGCATTCTTTCTTTTGTTGGGGGTCTATGGGTGTAATTTTGGGTTCTACCATCTTTTTTGCCTTATTCGGCATAGAGAATTGGAAGATACTTACTTTTATTTGGGCATTGGTACCACTATATAACACGTTCAACTTTATCAACTGCCCTATCGAACGATTGGTTGAGGACGGCAAAAGCATGGGCGTTGGCAATCTGTTGAAAACACCGATTTTTTGGTTGATGATAGTACTTATGGTGTGTTCGGGAGCATCGGAAGCAACAATGACTCAATGGGCGTCTGCGTTTACCGAATCTGCGATAGGCGTATCTAAAACAATAGGTGATTTGGCGGGACCGTGTATGTTTGCTATGTTTATGGGAATCACTCGTACGTTGTATGGCAAATTCAGCGAGAAGCTTGATTTAACTAAGGTTATGCTTGTTTGCGGAATTATGTGCGCCGGATGTTACCTGTTGGCATCGTTGTCCACGTTACCGATACTAGGACTTGCAGGATGTGCATTTTGTGGTCTTGCTGCCGGTATTATGTGGCCCGGCTCTATAAGTATATCCTCAAAAAAGTGTCCGAGAGGGGGAACTGCCATGTTCGCTTTTTTGGCTTTAGCGGGCGACTTTGGCGCTGCAGTAAGTCCTACAATGGTTGGTAGCCTTTCCGAAATGGCGGGTGGAAATCTTAAATCAGGACTGCTTGTTGCTACTGTGTTTCCCGTCATATTAGTAGTGGGACTAATTGTGTTAAGAAGAGTTAAAAGCCTTAAAGGAAATGAATAAAAGGGTGCTTTAATAGGAAAATATTATAAATAAAAATTATACTTAATTTCGTCAATATATGCAAATATTCCCAAGAAAATTGTAAAAAACGAAAAAAATTATTTAATATTTATAAAAAACTTTACATTTTTTACATCAAGTGCTATAATTCACAATAGTATATCCATATAAAATAATAGGAGAAATGTTATGGAAAAATTAACTAGAAAATACGGTCTTATCACCGCCATTTGTATGGTAGTCGGTACCGTAATCGGTTCAGGTGTCTTCTTCAAGGCACAAAACGTTCTGAATGCCACAGGCGGAAACATGCCCCTCGGCATTGCGGCTTGGGTAATTACAGGCTTCCTTATGATTATTTGTTCGCTTCAGTTTGCAACTATGGCAACCAAGTACGAAAAGGTAAGCGGTGTAGTTGACTATGCAGAAGCAACCTGCGGAAAAGGCTATGCTTACTATCTTGCGTGGTTTATGGTAAACATTTACTACCCCGGTATGACCTCAGTTCTTGCTTGGGTGTCCGCAAGATATTTCGGTGTTCTTGTAGGCTGGCATCTGGCAAGTGCAGAGGTTCTGGCACTTGCAGGCTTCTTCCTTGTAGCGTCTTATACTATCAACGCCCTTTCACCTAAGATTGCAGGTAAGTTTCAGGTAAGTGCTACAGTTGTCAAGCTAATACCTCTTCTTCTTATGGCAATTGTGGGAACTATAGTAGGTCTTACAAGCGGCACTCTTACAACTAATTTCACCGAAATAGTTGTAAAAGACATTGCGGGCGGTACAAGTGGTGCTCTTTTTGCAGCTATCATTGCAACAGTATTTGCATACGAGGGCTGGATCGTTGCTACCTCTATCAATGCAGAGCTTAATAACCCTAAGAAGAATCTTCCTCTTGCTCTTATTATAGGCTCGCTTATAGTTGTTGCAATTTACGTTCTTTACTACATAGGCGTTGCAGGCGGTGCTACTAACGAAGTTCTCATGAACGAGGGTGCAACTACTGCTTTCTCGAACATCTTTGGAAAAGTGGGCGGCACACTTCTTAACGTTTGTATCGTTATTTCGTGTCTTGGCACACTCAACGGCCTTATGGTTGGCGCAACTCGTGGTATGTACGCTATCTCGGCACGTAACGAGGGACCCCGTCCCGAAATGTTCGGTCAGGTAGATAAGGCTACCAACATGACAACAAACTCAGCTATCTGGGGTGTATTTATCTGTGCATGCTGGCTTCTTTACTTCTACGGAGCAAACCTTTCAACAGGTTGGTTCGGACTTTTCAATTTTGACTCCTCAGAGCTTCCCATCGTTACTATCTACGGTATGTATATCCCGATCTTTATTGCTTGGATCAAAAAAGAAAAAGACCTTGGCGTATTTAAGCGCTTCGTTCTTCCTATCGCATCGATTTTAGCTTGTGTATTCATGGTGTTTGCGGCAGTATATGCACATGGCGTAACTCCTTTCCTTACAGCAAAGGAAAGCGGAACGTTCTCATTCCCCGTTCTTTTCTACCTTATTCTCTTTGCAGTAATTATGGTAGTGGGAGGGCTTTTGAGAAAGTCTAAAAAACAGCCCGAAAACGCAGAAAATGAATAAATAAATTCAAACCAATAAATATCCCATTCACTGGGGTATTTATTGGTTTTTGAGCTTATATTGGTAAAGTGAAAAAATCAAAAGGAGCTTTTATGAAACGCATATTTCTGACATTCCTAATTATCACTCTTTTATCCATTACCGCCTCGGCGGCAAATAATATTACGTTTTCCGACCTTCCGGAGAGCCATTGGGCACATTCAACAGTAATGCCGATGGTGGAGAGGGGGCTGTTTAACGGTACTTCCGCTGCAGTTAACGGAGTAGGCACCTTTTCTCCTGACAAGCCTATGACTCGCGCCGAGTTTATTGCGGTCATCTGTCGAGAGTTCTTTCCCGGCGAAACGTACGTTCCGTCTCCCGATATTCCGTGGTGGGACCCTTACTTTACCGTTGCGGTATTACACGACCTTATAGATTATCAGTATGAGTTTATACATATGGACGTGGAGATGACCCGCGCAGAAGCAGCGCTTCTGATAACGAGAGCTCTTGAGAGAGTTGGTACTCCATTGAAATACAAGCAATACCAGAACGTTCCCGATTGCAAGGCAATCGAGGATTACGATGATTCTGTTTATGGAAACATAATCACCAAAGGTACTATTTCCTCTGCCGTATATCATTGTATAGGAAGCGGAATTATCGGAGGAATTGATAAAAACGGTACCTTTGACCCATACGGAAAGCTTACCCGTGCCGCCGCTGCTACCATTCTTTGCAGAATGACCGACGAGGGTAAGCGTATTAAGACTGCCGCTATGAATCCGGTGGACCCCAAGACGCTTCCCGAGGTTCAGGAGCATCTTAAGGAGTGTGCAAAAGGCAACCATTATTATGTCAATTATGATTATGGGGATAAAACGACTGTAAGCGGTAAGCCGCTGGTCGAAGAAATAAGACGTGCCACCGTCGAAGAAGAGGGACTCTACCGTGTAAACTGTAAGTATTGCGACCACTCCGTAGAGGTACCCTTTCGTAAGCACGATTGCTATGGCGATATATTGAACACCTTAGGAACCATACATTTGAAGTGCGGCGACAATTATTGGAACGGTGATAATTGCCATGCCGGAACTCCTACGGGGCTTATCAACGCCAATGCTTCTCCGTATGGCTATACAAATGAGCTTTATATAAAATGTCAGGGTATTGCGTCCTGTGTAGGACGCTGTAACAGCACCATGGAGGAGGCTACACATGAATTCAGCGAATGGGGAGTTGTGACCTATCCCGGAAGAGGCGTTGAAGGACGCCTTGAGAGAAGGTGCGCGAAGTGCGGATTCTATAATTACAAGGCTCTCCCTATGTATTCTACAGTCAGCTCCTCTCTTGACGTGAGAAACTCTTACACCGACACAGGATTTGGAACGGCAGCCCTTACTTCGGATGTTTTCCCTTGGAAGGATCGTAATGAAGTAAAGTATGAGAGAGTCAAGGCAGACTTTTCAAAAGGCGTTGAAGACAACGTTGAGATATTCAATACCTTTGTCAAAAACGAGTTCTACGACAATTTCTTTTTGGAAGGAGTCCGCTCTTACTCAATAGACAGATACCTGGCACCAAGACTTCTTAAGTTTATAGAAGGTAAATACGAAGACAGATTTGGCATCAACGTTTTCACCTGGAGAGAAAAGGAAGAGAAAGTAAGCTTAATTGACCTCGGAGATATGAGGATTGCTTTTGAGGCATTTTATTTCGTTACCGAGGATAGAGAAATAGCCCACGCGCTTTGGTGGCTTACTGATAAAGCCTGCTTTAATGGAATTCCCGACGATTCGGGCTTAAAGGGTCTCGGTTTTAAGGTGTTGAAGAGAACAGCGGACACCCTTGAGCTTGAGATAAAGGGCTTGAAGATACATTGGCAATTTGGCGATGATATAAATGGATATAACTTCTTTTTTGGAAAATAAAACGAAGACCGAGGATTTTTGTTCTCGGTCTGATTTTTTGCAAATTTTTTTTACAAAGCCCTTGACAAAACCTGTTGTTTGGTGTAATATACCAAGTGGTAAGGCAGTTAGCGTATGCTAACTGACGATTTTACAATATTTGACGGAGACGGAATATGAATTTGAACGAAGCCAAAGAAGGCGTTGAATATATAATTAAAAGCATTGAAACCGACGACGAGGAGCTGAATGCTTTTCTCTTTTCTCTCGGTTGTTATGCAGGTGAGCCTATAACAGTCATCGCACACCGCAAGGGAGGCTGCACCGTTTCAATTAAAGATGCTCGTTACAACGTTGATAACCAGCTGGCGGGTGTAATCATCATTTGATCATAAAATTAAAAATAAGCTGATGCTTATTTTTTTGCCCCAGTAGTTAGCCGCTGCTAACTCAATGTAATAATAATTGAAATAAAAAGTTTTAGGAGGATATACAGATGAGAATTGCTTTAGCAGGTAACCCAAACTCTGGAAAGACTACAATGTTTAATGCTCTGACGGGCAGAAACGAAAAGGTTGGAAACTGGGCGGGAGTTACAGTTGATAAAAAAGAGCATACGATAAAAAAGGCGTATTCGGGAAGTGAGCAGATTATTGCCGTTGACCTTCCTGGTGCATACTCTATGTCCCCCTTTACAAGCGAGGAAAGTGTAACCAGCGCATACGTCAGGACCCAGAATCCCGACGTTATAATCAATATTGTAGACGCTGACAACTTGAGCCGAAGTCTTTTCTTTACAACACAGCTTCTTGAGCTTGGAATACCTATGGTTGTTGCACTCAACAAGAGCGACATCGGTAAAAAGAAGGGTAACGTCATTGATGCCCAGGAGCTTTCTGCAAAGCTTGGCTGTCCTGTGGTAAAAACTGTTTCCACCTCGTCGGACGGACTTAAGGCGTTGATTGAAGCCGCGGTAGGGCAGATAGGCAAGGAGCAAGCCGCACCGTACGTACAAGAGGATATCGACCTTACTAACAAGGCGGAGGTAGTGACGGCTGACCGTAAGCGATTTGAGTTTGTAAACGGCATTGTAAAGAACGTTGAAACCCGCAAGGTTCTGACAAAGGATAAAAACGTCGGCGACAAGATAGACGCTGTGCTTACGAATAAATGGCTTGGCATTCCGATTTTTGCTGTCGTTATGTTTTTGGTGTTCTATATTTCTCAAAGCACGCTTGGCGCATGGATAGCAGAAGGATACGAATTTGAAAACGGAAAGTTCATACCCGGACTCGTACCGCTACTCGAAGGCTTTCAGGGCTGGGTCGGCGAATTGATTGGTGACGCAAATCCTCTTATTTCCGCCATTCTTGTTGACGGCGTAATCGGTGGCGTTGTTGCCGTAGTCGGCTTCCTTCCTCTTGTAATGGTGATGTACTTTCTTATCGCACTTCTGGAGGACTGCGGTTATATGTCACGTGCCGCTGTCGTTCTTGACCCTATTTTCAAAAGAGTAGGTCTTTCTGGAAAATCTGTTATTCCTTTTGTGATTACAGTCGGCTGTGCCGTTCCCGGTATTATGGCGAGCCGTACGATACGTAATGAGCGTGAAAGAAGAGCAACAGCAATGCTTGCACCTTTTATGCCCTGCGGTGCAAAAATTCCCGTAATATCACTTTTTGCAGGTGCTTTCTTTGACAACGCTTGGTGGGTGAGCGCGCTTATGTACTTTGCAGGCATCTCACTTATCTTTGTGGGAGCGCTCCTTATAAATCTCATCACAGGCTACCATGCCCGTAAATCCTTCTTTATTATAGAGCTACCCGCATATAAGACTCCTTCCTTCTGGGGGGCATTTAAGTCTATGTGCAGTAGAGGCTGGGCATATATTGTAAAAGCCGCAACAATTATTCTTCTTTGTAACATGGCAGTACAGCTGATGCAAAGTTTTACTTGGAGCTTTAAGGTTGCAGAAAGTGCAGATGCTTCAATCCTTGCATCTATTGCTTCTCCCTTTGCTTATCTGCTCGTTCCTGTTATAGGTGTTGTTTCATGGCAGATGGCGGCAGCGGCTATTACAGGCTTTATTGCCAAAGAAAACGTTGTTGGAACTCTTGCGGTTTGCTTTGTAGGACTTGAAAACCTTATCGACATGGATGAGCTGGCAATGCTTGAAGGCAGCGGTGCAGAGGTTGCAGGTATTATGGC